>NZ_QSUR01000023.1:0-120267 GCF_003439055.1 Bacteroides sp. OM05-10AA | reverse complement strand
GGACTTACACCCGTTAGATAATGCTCATGCCGAGCGTACAAAGAAAGTTATGGAAGGTACATAAAACCTTCACATAACTTCTACCAATAATTAATCCTTAAACAATCTTTCTATTTAAACACACATCTATCTATTTATTCTGAGGAATAATCAAGAAACTAAACCCACAGGGACCGCCACCTCCATTTTCCAGCCGTACCAAAACTTTATTCCACCCCTGCCGGAACTGAAAAGGAGCAATATGTTCATCAATATTATACCAGCTGGTACCGTAATCGCGCCATACATCCTTACCATTAATCCACACGCGTCCGCTGTCATCCGTACCAATAGCTACTAGCATCGTAGTAGCTTCATCAAAATAAAGCTCGGTATAAGCATAGTAAGTCGAATGACCGGTCGTTACTGGAGGGACATTATGCATTGATTCACTCTGCATAAACTTCCAACGGAGCGTCCCGTCAAGCTGCACCTCGTCTCCGATAACTTTTAACGGATCAGAATCCGTCTCTGCAATTCCCATACCTACCTGCCCATCAGTATACACAGCGTCAAAGTCAATAGAAACCTCTGGCGGATGAACGATAGAAAAGTCCTCTCGACCGAAGCTCTCCCACGGTCCAATCATATACCATGTATTGATATAGAGCCACCCTTTACGTTCAGCATTTTTAGAAAAGCGCCGTCCGGGCAACGCTTGTGCTTTCACCATTTCCTTACTCAATTTCGAGCCTGAATAAGCACAGAACGTTCCTTTTCCACCTCCGGGAGCAGAAACCTCTCCATTACCTCCCATCCCCATACCGGTTCCATTTCCTTTACCACTACCGTTACCTCCAGGTCCTCCATTACCCGGACTACCATTACCTTGTCCCATTCCGTTTCCAAGATTACCAGCCTGACGAACTGCTCCGAACAGACCTTCCAAACGAGATTGTGCTAGACCTGCCTGACGAGTAGCTTGTCCAAGTAATCCACGATAATTATTCAAATCAGCAGTACTCTTTATCTGCAATCCTCCACTGGCATTACTACCAGCCGAAGTTGCCCACTCACTATCCCTTGACTGCATCCTTATCAATTCATCAAAACTCGGCATACGTGAATTTCCCGCTTTCAAAGAACTGTACACTTCAGGGAACGATTGTCCCTTAGATAAGGACTGTTTAGCAGCACTCACAGCCAAATGACTTTGTTGAATTTCAGCCTCATAGTCACGCAACACAGCATAAAGTTCTTCTACAGAAGCATTGTCTGATGGATTTCCAGCTTGAGGAATAGCCCGTGCTTTCGATGTATCATTTGCATCAGCAGGCGCTCCCCATGGTAATTTTCTTTTTTCTACTTTCGTCAACATATCGTCTTTACGCCGTCTCATTGTTTCAGCCATCGTTTGGAACTTCTTCACCTGCTCTTCCAGATTCTTCTTGACCAAAACTTCCGACTGCTCTACCAACTGTCTGGCATAATTAGACGGTAATGCCCGTTGCGCCTGTTCCTGTTTTACCTTTTCTGTCAAACTTTTCCTGGACTTTTGATTTTTCTGCTGTTTCATTTGCAAATCCATCGCCTCTTGATCAGGAGATGGCATCATCCAAATATAGAATGCTCCTCCCGCAAAACAAATCAGCGCTATCATCCATGATAGGATAACCGTCAGACGGCTACTCCCTGTTGTAGTTTTCGTCATACGTCCTGATTCCTATATTAGTTAAGTTATAAAACTGACAAGCATCCATTACTTCTACAAAGCGTCCGAACGGAGTATGCCTGTCCATATCAATGCGAATACGCTTTCCCGGATCGGTGACACATGTCTGCCGTAATTGTTCCATCATAAAATTGGTTGAGCAAGGTTGCCCGTCCCAATAAAAGTTACCATCGGCGTCCAACCCTACAATAGCCTGCTTATCATCCGGTTTCAATTTAATGGCCGATTGTGAAGTTGGCAGATCAACAGGAATATCCCTATTTTTCACTTTCGTCATGGTAGATACCAAAAAGAATATAAGCAATAAGAACACACAATCGATCAAAGGGGACATGGAAACTTCCGGTTCGTCCTCGTTATTAAATAATGATAATCTCATAAGCTTAATATGGTTTACTCCCAAGGCGTACACGTGTATGTGTAAACCCTTGTATTTGACACTGGTCGAATATTTCTATCACTGTACTTACCGGCACAGTACGATAAGCCGTCACATCAATATTTGTCTCCACTCCCCGACTATTACGTAAATCAGAAAGA
The DNA here is from genome assembly GCF_003439055.1 of Bacteroides sp. OM05-10AA. Taxonomy (NCBI): domain Bacteria; kingdom Pseudomonadati; phylum Bacteroidota; class Bacteroidia; order Bacteroidales; family Bacteroidaceae; genus Bacteroides; species Bacteroides sp. OM05-10AA. Next base: position 118,016 of record NZ_QSUR01000023.1, on the reverse strand, counting down.
AAAGCACTTAAATCTTTCACAGGCAAGTAAGTGCTTTCACCAGAATAGGCATCGTGTCCTACTACCTGATACACATTCTCCTTCTCATCTACTGAGATAATCACCGCTTCCTCACCCGCCCGTGTAGTGGAAAGGCTTGAAGTCATTGTAGGAAGTGTCAATGGAATCTGCATCTCCCATTTTTTCATCATCGTAGTCACTAAAAAGAAAATAAGCAACAGAAACACACAGTCTATCAAAGGAGACATTTGCACTTCTACTTTATCATCGTCATCATAATTCAGTCTCATGCTTTTCCTCCTTACTATCCAGGTACAATTTGGTTATCACTTCTTCAACTTCAACCTCAACCAATGAAGCCATACGCATAATGCGATTTTTGATAATAAAATATAAAGCAATGGCAGGAGCTGCTATAATCAAACCGGCAGCGGTTGTTATCAATGCTTTGGAAATAGAATCAGACAAGATAGAAGCACCACCTTCATCGCCATATAAAGCAACCAAACCGAATGCTTCGATCATACCTACAACAGTACCTAACAGACCAATTAACGGAGCCAATGAAGCAATAACAGAAAGAGGATAAATACGTGCTAAATGCGTACGAATATCACGTGCAGCCATGTCACCCGCTGTTTGGCTTACAGCTTCACGTCCGGCTTTTACATGCTCGAAAATAAAACGTAGCGAATTGGCCAATGTGGAAGGATATTTATCACATGCAGCCAACGCTCCTTTCAAATCTCCATTTATCAAACATTCATTGACACTTTTACACAAAGGTTTCGGAGCCAAACGGCCTTGACGCGAAGTAATCAATCGCTGGATAGCAATTACAAAAGCAATCACTCCCAATAAATACAACGGATACATCATTGAACCACCTGCCTTGATCTGTGCTCCCCAGTCAATTTGTACCCCCTGATCGACTGCAATACTATCTGATACCGCCTCATTATACATCAATTCATCATCTTCCTCCACTACAGGTACAGCAGTAGCAATTTCACTCGGAAGTACTTTCGGAGCATTTTTTATATCATCCTGCGTTTTTGCCAAAAAAATCTCATCAAAACCCGCATCACGTCTTTCAGGACAGATAAATGACATTCCGGTTAATGTAATGTTACCGAAATCCTTCCAAAGATCGCGTGTCATCACCATCCAATGCCCGGGCTTGTCACCAAGATTAAGGCCAGTCAACTGATTAATTAGATCCTTCGGTTCCCCGGCAATATATGTAAAATCATATTTCTTTCCTTTCTGATTAACAGACTTTTCAGATACATGAAATTTCATGCCAATTTGTTCTCCTCCCCATTTTACCCATGCAAAGGTGATATAACGATATTCACCCGGCCCAGGATTTTCACGAATGGGAATAGATAGTCCGGTCAGCTCTGCCGGACTTTTAGAAGCATTTACATATATATAGTTCTCGGATTTCTTAGAATACCCTCCATCGCGTACAAATTTACTATCCGGCTTTGTCCATTGAGCACCATCCGGCAGTTTAGTACTAAACAGTTCGTATAGTCCTTTACCGGATTTACCATTCGTTTGTGCCGAAAGCGGGGTAGCAAACAACAGTGTTGCTCCCAATATACATACACCTACTATCCCTTTCTTTAAACCAGATTTCATTTTTGTGTAATTCATGTCTATTCTTTTTTATTATTAATTTTAAATTTATAGCCAACGAAAGTCATCGAACTAATTCACAGTGGCAAAGTTCTTAAAAATAATAGAGAAACGGGTATTCTAATCATTCAAAAAGTTCCAAATCTTTGGTATACGACTTTATATGGAGTCTGATAATCATTCAAAGAGGTTCAAAAATAAATCATGTCTGAATCTTCCTTCATAAACAGTTGTTCATATGCTATAAATTAAAAGGTCATCTATCCTAATAATAGACGACCTTTTTAAAACTAACCGAACATCATATCAATATCATCCAAAACCAACTTTTTCAATCAGTAAAAAATGATGATCTTTTATAATATCATAAAGAATCTAATATCAATTTTATAGAATCTCTTTTGAGTTTCCTTTACTATTAAATGAGATGAAACGGAACACGGTTTCACTCTTTCCCGCTTCATTCAATCCCCCAAAGCAGAAATAGCATACACGAGATGACCTGACTTCATCATCCCGTTCGATAATTTGATTGTCTTTTTAACAGGTTTCCGAGGAACGGTGCGCAAAGCCCTCATGATAGTGAAAACGGAATCCACCGCCGCTCTCCGAATCTTGTCATTGCTTTTTCCGGGGTAACGATCCAAAACCTCCCGCATCAGCGTGTTTTGATAATTTCTCATGATTTGAGAACTCTTTGTATAACCTTCAGAGTCCTGCGTAGTAGCCCTCAAACTATCCGCCACCAATTTTGTACGCGGTTGTTTTAGCAGTTCCTGTGCAGTCGTCAGTTTGAAAATGTTATTTTCCATCCTCTTCAGGCATTTCACCAATTCTTTCTTCTCTTCCGTTTTAACATCGCCGGTCTGAATATTCATTAAAGCGTCCGCTTGCTCTTTTAATCGAGTAAGTTTCTCCAAATATTTACCCCGCAATGCTTCGTATGACATGCCGCCGCGCTCGTCTTTATACAATTCACGATCCAACGCTCTATATTCTTCTGATATTTCTTGCGGAACTTGGGCGTACACACCGTTAGTGCCCCATGAGAGCAAAACCAATAAACTAAAGATAAAGATCATCTCTTTCATATTCCTGTTGTTTAAGTTATTAATAAATTTATAGTAATATCTAGATATTTGCAATAACAGTTATTGGAATTACTCCCAATCATAATAGGAATCATATTCATCTTCAGAACAATCTCTCCTTTCCACTCCGTATTTAAAGATTTTACCACTCATATCCACATCATGCCCTCCACATAACTTTGCTGTATCATAATTATACACAAATGCAGGAACAGCATATTTCAGTTTATCATAATTAATCAGATTGGATAGCAAAATGGAATAAGAACCTCTTTAATCTCGTTATCAAAAAAATAAGTTTGTTCCATATATAGTATCTTTTATAAATAAGCAATCGCATTATGAATTTCGAATATACAAAAATAAGCCATTTCTTTCGTAAAATCATAAAAAGAGAAGAATATACCGGACAATCAAAAATACTATCATTCAACAATTTAAGTTCAAATACGTCCTAAAAGTTGGACAAAAAAATATGTTCTTCAACAGAAATTGTATCACCTCCTTATAAGAACTTAGTAAAACCACTTCCCAATTACCACGTATTCATTCATGTCAATATTTTATTATATATTCATCAAAATTAGACAGTGTCTGATATCTATTTACATTTAATAGTTTTTTTAATCTATTCCTACTCCTTAATACAGATTCCTCCTTAATCCCCAGTAAGGTTACAATCTCCCGATTGGAGAACCTCAAACGAATCAAACAGCATAAACATAACTCCCTCTGTCCAAGTTGTGGATATGCATACAATAAACGCGAATAAAATCGGTCCGAGATCATATCCGAAAAATAAAAAAGTTTTTTCCATTCTTCTACTGAGCAATTTAATATTATAGTAGAAGTATTCTTCTTCAATAATATATAAAAATGAAACGCCTCAATATCAGACTCTGTAATTACATTATTCACAACTAAAGGAAGTCCTTTAAAAATCAACCGAAAACGCTTCACATCCATTTCCAGGTCATTTTTAGCTTTTATTTCTTTTACAAGCTCCTTTTTTATTTTTTCGATCTCCATTCTTGCCAATAACTCACATTCTTTTCTTATATGTATTTCTCTATATTGTCTATAAAAAACAACTAATATAATCATTACCAATACCAAGTTTATCCAATACGCATTAGATGTAACAACATTATTCCAATCATCAAATGTCATTTGTTCCTAAAAATTTTATAAATATACAATATTGTTATTTATTAGAATTATCGTGCAAATATCCTGAAAATATTACTCCAATAAGTACCCATATCATTCAAAAAGGTTCATTTTTCAATCTGACATTCAATTTAAACAAAATAAATAAAATCTCTTCACCCTTCACAGCACCTTCCTATAGGGCAATAGCGGGTGAAGGGACCTCCTTCACCACCAAGTTCACACTCCTCAAACCGATATTACCCGATATACATTTCCAAACTTAGTATGTTTACGTTCTATCCCTACCGCTACCAATATTTGCGCCAAACTTGCCGGATTGGCACCACGCATAGCTGCAGGATTCCTCTTTTTTAAACATTGAAATATATCAGCCGCAGAAAGAAGATCACACTCCTCTTCTCTTTCTGCCGGTCGATAACAAGCACGCAGTACATCTTCCACTGGTCCTTGACGGTAAAACGCCATATTGTTCCTTTGCAATTCCTGTTCTTCTTCTTTCGTAAACCAATAACGTTGACCTGACAAGATTGCCACTTTCAATTGTGAATAAAGTTGTTCATATTCAATCGCTTCACAATCAATAGGGCGCTCTACTTCCACGCAAATAAACCTGCGGCTACCAGTCGGGTCAGTAAGCAAATCTTTCCTGTTAGACGTACCAATAAAAGAAGCAATACGAGGCAAGGAGCGGTAATTTTTCTGATATGCTTTGCATAGCCTCAATGAAGACATCTGCATCAGATTCTTCAACAATGGCATTTTCGCAGGAGAAAACTTATCAAATTCATCCAAATTGAGAAGTCCCATCTCCGCCAGTCTACGCTCCACATTTCCCTGACTTGTTAAATCCACCTTATCCATATAATAACACCGAAGCACAGGAGGAAGCAAAGATTTACAAAAAGTAGATTTAAAATATCCCTGTTCCGTACTGATGAGCAAGGGAGCAACACTATTCGCATGATCTCCCATTACCCCCATCCATTGTGCCGTCATCCCCAGCATCCAAATGCGGAATCCTTTTTCCCATAACGGATTTTCCGAAACCCGTCGTGCCAATGCGGACACACGGTCTATCCCATCCCACTCAGGTAATTCATCCAGATAAAGCCTGAAAGGATGATATTCAGCTATGCGGGTAGAATAAATACAACGTGACAGATCACGATCCCAGCATCCAATACCGGCCTCATGCGCTTCAAGGCAGAAAGTGTTCAACACACGTTGATTTACAGGCTGAAGTCCCTCGTTCATCCGTTCCAACAAACGAAATTCAGTTTCTTCCGTCAGAACATTATAACGGAAATCATAATGAGATTTCAAAAAAAGGTCTACACTTGCAGTCAAATTTTTCGCTTTAGAAAGTGAGCCCTTCTCTTTTATTTCCTTCCTATCTTTAGACACCTCATAACAACTAACCGAAGACTTTGATATTTCTTCCAGTAATCCTTCACACTCTCCGCTTTTACAAAAGCGGTTTACAAACTTCTGCCATAATGAAAGCAGCACACTTTTCTTGTCCATAAAATTTCGTTTTTAGTATTTAATGGATGCGAATATAATATCCGGAATATGGGATTTACAACTTTTTAATCCCTTCATTTTTATAAAAATGAACTTGGCGTTTTACCTTATTGTTTCTTGTTTATCTCCTAATTAAACCTTATCTTTGATGCGGACATTTATTATTTATCACAATAATGATAATATCTTATCACAGTAATGACATATACATATCACATTAATGATAAGAACTTATCACAGCAATGATAAGTAACAAATATCAAGAAGAAAATTAAGGAATATCAGGAAGATAATCTACAAACATCTAAAGAAAAAAGAAAGACTATGGCAGTACAATTTGAACTATATAAGACTCCGATGCCGAAGGAGAAGAAAAACAAGGTAAGGTATCATGCACGTCCGATTAGTTATGAAACAGTAAATACAGAGAAATTGGTTTACCGCATTCACGAGCGCTGTTCTTTAAGCCCGTCTGATGTGATAGCAACTTTGGAAGAACTGAAATACGAAGTGGCACAGTGTCTTAAAGAAGGAAAAAAGGTACATATCGACGGATTGGGATATCTACAAGTAACTCTTTCCTGCGAAGAAGAAATACGGGATCCTAAAGACAAGCGAGTACATAAAGTAAAGCTGAAAGCAATCAAATTCAAAGCAGATAAAGAACTGAAAGCCGAACTTTCTGATATGGAATTTCACCGTTCGAAATATAGGCCGCATTCTGCCGGACTTTCCGAAGTGGAGATAGATATGGAATTGACAAAGTATTTTTCGGAAAACCAACTTATCACCCGAAAAGACTTCCAGTACCTCTGCGGAATGACACAAATTACTGCATACCGCCATATTAAAAGACTAATCTCAGAAAAGAAGTTGCAAAACAAAGGGACTACCCACCAACCCATTTATACACCCGTTCCGGGCAATTACAGGGTTTCGGTAGCTGTGAAATACAAAGAATAAGAATATAAAGGTAATGCAAAACAATAAATTATTTATATTTGTAGATGCCATTGAGTAAAAACCAATTAATGTTTTTTACTGGCGAGAAAAATACAAAGAGGTAGATTATATACTGAAAAAGAAAAGTCGTATAGTAACGATTGAAGTAAAAAGCAATAGCGAAACCTACAATGCAGGACTCGAAGAAATCAGAAAAATGTATCATCCATACGCAACAATGGTTGTTGGAGAGGGAGGTATGAAAGTAGAAGATTTTCTAAGTATCAACCCTGTTAAGTTATTTAAATGAAAGAGTGATGAAACCTCTCCTCCTTCACCCGCTTTCCCTTTCTGGATAAGGATTCCAGTAAAAAGGTGAAGGAGGTACTAAAAGGCACTTTTCATTTGTAACTCCAATTTACGTATTAATACTATCTATCTTATATTACCCTAATTATTCGCATATACATTTCCTGCCCTATACACTTTCAATTATTTCTAGATTCAAGAAGTAATATATGTATAAAACAAAGGGTATCTCGCAAGACACCCTTATCAAACTTATCCTATTAAAAAAAATACTTATTTGTCATAATCGCGCCATTCCAAATCTTTCGTATAATCACCTAAGAACATTCCGCGCCATACGACTTTTTTACTTTCGGCCTCATACGAGCTAGCTACACCATCCAATTTAGAGGTTTTAAATTTCTGATCTCGTGTAGTTTCGGTTGGAAAAGAAACTCCCATCCATTCCAAAACAGCAGGCACTGGTAACACACTTTCCATCATTCTTCCATCAGTCAACATCGTCTGATATAGCGTATTAGGCATAGTCATATACCGTAATATATCACCTTCCTCTTTTTTAATATTGGTATAATAACTCTTACCATCGGCACCTACTATTTTCTTCCGCAAGCGAATACCCTCCGTCGGTATATCTCTATATTCATATTCAACCACTTCCTTACCATCTTCTCCTATTGATCGATTCTTCACAAAACGTTTCTTCACAGTCTTTATCTGATTGACTACGATTGAGTCATCCTGTATGTATAAACCATTATCTCCCTTATAGAATTGCCAATAGCCAATAAGATGCTGGTAATTAGGATCAGAAGAAGTCAACTTCAATTTATTGCTATAATTTACAACCTCCTCTGGTGCAAACTCTTTATTCCAAATACGAATTTCAAGAATATAACGGCATGAGTTTCTCATTCCACCATTAATCTCCAAATTTGTATTATCTGTAAAATATTGCTTTTCCCAGTCGACCTCTTTCTCTATAATGGTACCAGATGGCGTTTTCTTTATCCCGTCATAATAATTATACAAAGCAAGTTTTCCTCTCCGCTTGAAAATAGACTTTGTATATGGAGGAGTTATATTCCCCCATTGATCACCACCCACATAATTACCATTTTGGTCATATTCATTACCAGCCTCTTCCTTCTTCTCGATATATGCCTCTGAATTATAAAGTCTAATAGTAGAAGTCAACGTATGAACCATAGGATTCAGAAAATTAGCTGCTCCGTTTTGTGACATGGTTCCATCACTTTGTCCAAAAAAGGAAGCTGCTCCAGATGTATAAGTATGGTCTAACTTTACATACCAATTTCCTTTCTTAAGAATATTTATCCCATCCTGATTCCAGGGAACATAACTATGGCTATTAGAAGGTCTTGCCGCCATTATGAATTCAACAGTCATTCCACCATCTAATGAATCAGGTGAATAAATCTGGCGCATAGTCGCAATATCTTTCAAGTCTGGAGTACGAGTTATGGAATCAATAACTGTTCCATAAAATGACTGGTCAAAACACAAGACATCTTCTATTACTCCTGGATTCATCTCTTTCGACTGTGTAAAGTGATCATAATAAAAAACACCAAACATATTTCGTTCTTCCAAAGACATCCCTCCATAAGTACCATTAGCTGTTCCGCCATGATTAGAAGTGACAACTACCAACCAATCTTCGTAATAATAATTCGGACGTGCTCTAACAGCATCCAGCAACTGACCTATATAATCATCCATCTTCGACATAGCTTCCACATAAGCGGTATTTCCTGTATTCCATCCTCCTCCACTCACTGCAGCATCTAAAACACTTCGAAAAGAAAGATAAATTACCCGGTTATTTTCTTCATCAATATTTTGCAAAGCTTTACTCAATGTTTCCTCATCCGAAGTAGAGGTGATTGTAACGCTTGCTTCATCCAATAATTTATCATTCAGCGTTTTCCATGGCGTAATAGCTAATGTTTTCATTGATTTGTTATAATCAGTAATATACTGAAAAAAGCCAGGATAAGCCTTCAATGATTCATCAAAATCCGGATCAAACACTTGTTCCGACTGATAAGTATTATCCGACATTCCGTGTCTCAATGGTATATTGCCGGTCAACATTGAAGCAGATGCAATTGCATTTTCCGCTGTAGATGTATAGTTCTCTCCTTCCACATGCTCCGCTTCCATCCCATTCCAAGAATAACGACTGTGAGGAAGCATCCCCTTTATTGTTCCATTCTCGGGAAAAGCATTTTTTGCCAAATCTCCTCCTCCAGCACCATCGAGATTAATCCAAAGCACATACTTTTCAATAGAGGCACGGCTTGCTGTTTTGCCTTCCTCTTCCACTTCCATAGGCGTATCATATTTGGTACATGCAGTCAGTATACTTCCCAATACCATTACTACCAAGAAGCCACATTTCCATATCTGTTGTGTTTTCATATTTATCAATCCTCCTTAAAATAAAACGTTCCAAACTCTGCAATCTTCTGTATACGGTTCAGGTATTTGTTAGCAAATTCCGGACGGTTAGGTTTTTCATCAACCGGAAAATTTGCGGGACGGTCTTTTGCCACGTGACTATCTGTATCCATAATTAGACGGATTCCTGTCACCCCGCTCTGTCTTGCAAACTCTACATAGAATGTATTACGCCGATCCGGCCAAAACTGCTGCCCATTAACTTTACCTCCTTTCGGATCATCTTTTGAATCATAGACGCGTCTCCACTGAATATCTTTAATATTGGTATACAACGTATCTATATCATCATAACTCAACTGATCATTCGTTACCTCTACCATAATATGTTGAGGGTGAAAATCATATTTCTGATAATCCTTCACATCACCATTATAAATAGATGCTTCGGAATTATAATCACCAAACGCCACATAAACTCCATCTATATCTATTCCCACATTTCCTGGCTGAACCACTAGAGAATAAGGGTAATCAGGAGTCTTTGCTCCATAATATAACTTGTCTACTTTAAAAGCATATTTCTGCTCTCCATCAAACCACTTTACATCTGTATAAGGATCGTGATAAGAGGACCAGAGTGTACTAGGATCATTATCAAAAAGATTATAAGGTGAACAATACGCTTCATTATATTTATCAGGATTATCCTCCAAATTAGTCAAATGCTTGTTTCCAAAGAAATTATAGCTGTAATTTTTTGCCTTCAAATTGTCTTCTTCACCCGAATAAGCAACTACGGCCCAGTCAGAACGTAAATGCAGGTACGGATATTTCCCAGACAATGTTTGAAATGCCTTTCCATCAAATACTGCAGTTTCATTCTTCTTTAACGGATTATAATCCCATATACGTTTTTCCACATGCTTATACTTGGCAGCTTCTACACGCTGTGCATCTCCTACCATAATTCCCCAACGATCGAATAATTGAGAAAAGTCGCGTTCAAAATAAGTAGTCAAACAAGTTAGCATAGCATCCTGCATATTCAATCTTCGAGAGGCAGGCAATAGTTCACTTTGTTTTTTTAAAAAGCGATTGAGATAACCGAAGTACTTCCAACCATCTTTATCTGCATCAACTTGCTCATAACTCAATATGGCAGAAAAAAAAGAGAGTACAGCAGGCCAAGTCTGTGCACTTCCATAATCAGATTCCACAGATCCCCCCACATTCTTATTAAATATTTTACAACTATCAGCATTTGCAAAAGCCGCTAAATTTGTAAAGGCTGATGAAAGCAATTGATAAGAAGTACTAGCCATAACATTGGTTCCTTGTTTCTTACCTGAAAACAAATTAGAGGTATTTGTCTCTCCCCACCAACCATTTTTATATAGAAAATAATAATTAGGCATCAGTAAATACATATTCTTGAAATCTGACAAAGTAGTTGAAGGAAAATAAGTTGGGATATACATATCTGTCTGTATCCATCCCATAATGTGACAAATATTTATAGCATTCTGCTTAATCAGTTCGGGATCAGTAATAGCGTCAATCACCTCTTCAGAAGAGAGTAATTCCACATTTGTTGTACTGTAATATGAGAAACGTTCAGTCAATAAGTGCACATCCATCACCTCCCTGAACGGAAATCCTAATACAGGGAAGTCAGGATAGTTCTCTATATCTTCTCCGTCAAGCCCATAAAACTCGTTGTAACAAAGCATCCAATCGTTCCACAATCGAAGAGCCTCATCCATTTGAGCTACAAAGGTCTTACCCTGCTGTAATTTCTGCTTCATGTACTTCACGGGGACAGAAAAAGCCATCTGCTCTCCCCGCAATTCAATCCATGGTACTGTTGTCTCATTTATTTTCTGTATCCATTCGTCCGCATCAGTTTCTCCCTGTATATAATCAGGAGCTGCATATGCACCTTTTACTTTCACGGAAATCGTAGGAGCATCAGAATTGTTAGCTCCTGTACGCTTGATCCAAATATATCCACCGTAAGGATTACGAATCTCATTGGTCCCCTGAAACAATGGCATAGCTGATGTTATTTTTGCATCACGTTCCAAATAAGCTGTTCCTACTAAAGAAGAAAGATCACGTGTATGAACCCCTATCTGCACAATCAGCCCTTTCACATCATCATCCAACGTCAATGTTATTTTTTCACCTGCTCCTGCATACAATCCGGTACTATAAATAGCTGGTGCCACTGCTTTCAGGTTTACCTTATCCGACGCAACCGAATTGCGGGACAAATCTATATTCACAATAGCCTCATCAAGTCGTTTCTCCTTCAATGTATCCACTAATCCTGGAAAAGCACGTGCACGATCATAATGGCTGACATCAATACCTCCTCCTTCGTAATAATCACCTCCCGTTTCAGACACGTAATCATCCGTATTAGAGACAATTCCCTCAAAGTCTTTATCTTCGCACGCTATCGCTCCCCACACAAGTCCTATGGTCAGAAGCATATAAACTATCTTATCTTTCATTTTCTGTAAAATTTAAGCATTAATTGTTTTCATCCGAAAGTTGAGTATAAGTTAACTTCCAGGCCTTTCCTTCCATATTCCAATCCCATCGCACTGTCTTTCCAAGCCAAGAAAATATCTGACGAGAAACGTCTACCGTATTAAATGTTTTACTATAATATGTTATATCTGACTCGGGAATAGGATGCATACCTGAAGATACCTCACTACCCGATGTCCATGCATTAGCTACACCACGGTCTATAACAAAATCATCAGAATCATCATTTTCCTTATTATCTTTGGCATAATTCTTCATAATCGGTTCTAACTGATCTTCCTCTAAATCACAGGGCCAATATCCTACCAAGTTATCCCAAAGAGGATACGCATCCGCCAATTTATGAAGTTGATTCTTTCCGGCATATAATTCCACCTCTTCTGCAGTCAAAGCTTTATTGTAAATCTGGAGATTCGATACATACATATAATTCTTTGATTGCTGCCCTTTTGTATTCCTTTGAGTATTTTGAGAATCCCTGTTTTCTGTTCCTCCGATACGTAATGGCGCTTGTTTGGATGTTGCCAAACTAGGAGTCGCAGCATACCATTTTACCATATTAGCATTTGTCTGGCTACTAGAATTATTTAATTTTCCATCTAAATATATGGTCAACAATGTATTCACCTTTTTCTTGGGATCTGGTTCCAGCGTCAGTGTAACCACATGCCACTCTCTCCAATCAAGATCAAGAACGTTTTCGTTTTGAGTCTGGAATATTGCTCTTTTATCCCCAAAGCCAAAACAAATACGTCTATTACTATTATCTTGATTAAAATGAAAAAACCATCCATTAGCTTCCTTGTTATCTTCATTCATATCAGTACTCTTAGACATAATAACATATTTCTGGGATCCCAATGTACTAGCTCTCAAGAAAAACTGAATTGTAATAGGGGCTATTTCTTTTGTCGTTGGGTCAAAGACAAACTCTCCCATTTCCAAATTTCCCAATCGTGCTGATTCCGCATACGTTGTAGGATTCGGATATCGGTTATCATATGAATAAGCAGGAGTATAGAAAGTATAAGCTAACGCAGAATTACCCGGAGTGACCTGTACTGTGGATTCCAGATTAGGATTATACATCAATGTGAACGTATTTCTTGTTCTGTCGTCGTAATGGGTAGCAGGGGATTCCATAGATGAACAACTCCCTCCATAATTAGAGGTTACTATAATCAGCCATCTTTCTCGGGTATAGCCGGGACGCTCTTTCAACGCATTCCAAAATTCTCCGATATAGCTATCCAATTTTCCAATAGCATTCGAAACATCCTCTGTCGGATCTCCATTATCCTTATAAAAAATTCCATCAGCCGCATCGACTACCCCTTTGAATTGTGCAACAACCAAATCGGATGTTTGCGGTAATTGCAGTTCTTCCAAAACATGTTCTTTAACAGCCTCATCCCCTCCTACTAATTCAGGAGCGTTCATATCATCCGAACTAAAAGCCGCATGAAACCGATTACTGGCTGCGTACATACTAACAGAAGCACCAGCATCTACCAGTTTTGACAAAAAGTTATCTACTGTTCCGGCCTGTTCTAATTGCGTTTCTGTCTTTATGCCATGTGCTGTATTGCCTGTCATTAAATTAGCCCATCCACGTGCTCCTGTCATTTGTTCATCATTGACCAATTTATTGGTTCCATCCGCCAATCCATAATCAGTATACATCGCATGAGCAATCATTGTTTTCAGATTGGGAGTTTTATCAGCATTTCTAGCAGACTGCACCGAGCGTCCGGCGGCACCATCCATCACTATAAGCAGTACATGTCCCGAGTCATAATTGGAACCTGATGCCGGGTAATTGTAGCGCAACGAATCTTCCATCGTGCCGTCACAACTCACGGCAGCCAATAACAACATTCCCGTCATACACCTACATACCACTTTTCTTATTGTTTTGTAGTTCATTGTTTCCATCTTGTTTCTCTTCGTTTTAAGGTTACTCATTCATACGTATTTACCACATTCTTCACATCCACTTTCAACATCACAATATTATTCATTCGTTTACCATCAAAAGAAGTAAAGTCACCAGTCAACAATAGCCCGTTGGCATAATCTGATGTCAAGGAATATTGTGCATCATACAATTCACCATAGAATCTGCCAGGCACATTAAATTCTTGAATGGCATTACCTTTCATATCCAAAATCAAAAATCCCTGACGAGTAATTCCTGCATATTTATTAAATGTCCCGGAAATAACAAGATGTGGTTTATGTATGTCGGAATAAGGAGTCAAATCGACTATTTTTGCAAAATTAGGTCTTCCACCTTCCATTTTTTTCAATTCAAATTCCATATCAAAAGTACCATCTACATTTAATACAGCTAATCCAGGAACCGATTTTCCATTGAAAGTAGTAAAACCACCTACAATAACAATACGTTCTTGCGGTATTCCTTCTTCATCAGTGTAAGACGTGTAAGTTATCTTAGTTATCTCTCCATCAGCACCAGCGCCAACATTTGCACTAAAAACATCATCCACTACTCCATTCTTATCTAACTTTACAATATTATTTGCAGTTTTACCATCAAATGCAGTCAAATCACCAACAATAATGATTGACTCATCATTTGTCATACATGCATCCTTTATTTCTCCATTCGCTCCTGGCAATGCTTCCTCCGGAGTGACAATACTTCGGCGATACCCCAAATCCAAAGTTCCGTATTCATCCATCCTCATCACTGATTTAATCGCTGTATATATCTCTGCAGGTATAATGGCTTTACCGTCTGTGCTACAAGTCGTATTTTCATAGTCTATATGTACATGCCATCTGGAATTAGTAACAGCTATTATTTTTCCATCTGTTGTACTGAAAGCACGTATAATTCCATTTAACATATCTGTACCTCCATTGAAAACCGGAATATTTATCTCTTTCATATTACCATCAGGATCCGGGAATTTTCTTTTCTCCGTCATAACCGTCATATCATTATTCACTAAAAGCACATTCCTAAAACTAAACCCATCCAACGTTACTGAAGACCACCTTTCATAATCATTGAACCAACCATATAACAATGCTTTAGGTGATTCCTTATCTGCTTTCCAAGAATCCATACCACTTAACTTAGCAGAATAAGAAGAAATCGTATTTCCATCATCAACATATATACGCCAATATATCCCATATTTAAGCGCAAACTTATTAGCTGTACCAAAATTTATCAGGCCCTTCTCATTATTAACCATCAAAAGTCCTGCATACGAGCTATTTTTACTTTGCTCGAAATCACCACACAAATAAAATTCTGTAGTTTGTTGGGTATTACCCGACCAAGGTACACAAGCAAAAATAGAACCGTGACTCGGACCAGTCTTATAAAACTCAAAACCCTGATCGACAGATACACTACCTGATACATTAAAATAAGGTCCGTAAAAGATCTGATTTTCCAAAACTAAATAAGTTGTTCCCGAACTTACATTTTCCGGTATAATAATGGTCAAGGTAGAATCAGTAGCAGCCGCAATTTCACACTGCTCATCGGATATATAAAACTCAAAATCGAATTTATTTTCAGCTTTATGAGAGTATTTAGCCAATCCAGCAGCTTTAAAGGTAACCTCCGCACCTGGTCCAGCAGTCTCTGGATCAGGCGTTTCCGAGAGCAACTTCACAGTTAGTGGTTCACGCCCGCCCGAATAAGGATTTTCTTTGATAGAATCTTCTTCGTCAGCATTACAACTGGCTACGGCCAATGACAAAGCAATCATACACAGTATCCCTATTGCTTTGCGCAGCTGCTCTCTGTTATTATCGCAATATCTTTTATTCATTATTCTTCATCTTTTAGTAAGTGTTCTTCATCTTCTTCTTTACCAACAGTCATCCGGTTCTTGTCTGGATAATCAATACCAGCCTCAAGTGCTTTTCTGTACAAGGCTGAGATACTAAATCCAAGGTAATGATCAAGCCTGATAACATGAACGATACCGTTATGAGGTTCTATATTACAAGATGACACATAAGCATATTCCGGATACCCAAAATCTTGATAGGCGTACATAATCTGTCTATAGCCTGCATATTTAATTCCATTCGCATCACCATAGCAAACTCCCATCGTCATCTTATAACTTTTATCATAAGTAAGATTAGTCTGTCCCGGATGCATGCTTATTGCTGTAGTATCTATCTGTGCAATATCATTCAATCGGTATTTACCCTCCATCACATACATACCGATAAGATCTTCCCAAACCTCGGATTTTACTTGTGAAAGGTCCGTGATCTGATCTTTCCCTTCATAATTATACAAATAATAGTTTAGACGATTAACGCTCTTATCAATGGAGAAATCTGTAGGAGCAAAAAAAGTAACCTCTTCATTACTCAAGATATCGTTCCATTTCGTCAATTTGATTACTTTTACCAAATCCTCAAACAAGTCGGGGCGAGACTCCAGATACTGCATTACATTTCCATCGAAATAAGGGTTACTAATTCCTCCGTCTACCAAGTAATCATCATTATTACAACTACTCATCAAAAGAGTAAGTAGTAATATGCATATTCCATAAACCGTTTTTCTTATATTTTTCATGACCTTCGTATTATATTTGCTCTTTTATCATAGTCATTATTCCCAATAAATATTCTTAGACATATAAGGATTATTATCCAGTGCACCTTTATAGATTGGCCATGTCCAAGAACCTTGTCGCAAATTTGCCATCGTCTCACGATGTCCGCTATCATCAGAGAACACTGCAAAAGAAGCATCTGCTATTTTCATTGTTCGTACCAGATCATAAAAATACTGCCCTTCTCCTAACAATTCGCGTACACGTTCCCAGTAAATAGAGGCATCCAAATCATCTTCCATTGTAAAATCAGGAGCTCCTGCCCGTTGTCTGATACGGTTAACCTCTTGTAATGCTTTCTCCACTTCTCCCAAATTATTGAGTGCTTCTGCATATAGTAAGATTACATCAGCAAGACGAAAAACAATATAATTACCCGCATTCGGGATAGTGCTGGATTTATATTCATCTGCATTTAACAACTTAATAATTTCTATCGGACGAATACTTGAACTTCCACCTGTTTCCTCTTCACGATATAAATAATTGAACCAATATTCCTTTCTCAAATCCTTTGTCTCTTTCGGATAAAGTTGGGTTAGAAAGGCCTCGCTGTATGCAAATTCTGGTTTCGTCTGGTTTCGGACTTCATACACAACCTTCGTACACCACATATTATCTGTATTAAATATTTCGCCCATTGTAATATTCTGTGCTATTTCAAACAATCCCTCATTAGAGTCTCCCCTAAACACATTGGACATCTGTTCCATTGGCTGCAAGGAATAATATGTACCATCAATCCACGAATCGATTTCAGCCAAGCGCTTCACTTCACTATAATATGTATGAGCATTGTCTGCATCGAAAAAAGCCAGCCACATATTGATGTGCATCATTAATGCCAATACAGAACCACGATTAGCACGCCAACTCCCATTTCCATTTCGCCAACGCAGAATTTTTCCTTCCGGATCATTATCTAGAAATGTTTGCAAATCTACCAGACAGTTCTTAAGTACCACAGACTTATCAGTACGAGGTAATGGATTGGCAAAATAGGCTTCCGTATAATAGGGAACATCACCAAACATACGCACCATAAAAAAATAAGCCAAACTGCGTAAAAAACAACATTCCGCCCGATACAGTTCCACCTCTTCTCCTGATAGTCCCTGAATATTGGTAATTTCTTCCATCATGATATTGGCACCTTGCACAACTCTATACATGTTCTTCCAGTTATAAATAGCTCCACAGTCCTTCGAACTACCCTCTTCTTTACTATCCTTTACTCCCTTATAATCTTTCATATTGTTCTGAATCAAATACAGATAATTTTTTGTACTCTGCCCTGTAATAGGAGCACAACGTACATCTCCAGAATAAAGGAAAAAACCGCATGATGTAGTAGCCGTACGCAAACTTTGATATATACTAAGCATAAAAGCTTCAGCATTAGCCGGCGATCCACTCCAAAATTTATCTCCCGGCATCTTATCTTCATCATCCGTATCCAATTTGCATCCGCAAAACGTGGATGTAAAAATCAAAAGCAAACCTATTGATATATATTTTAACATAACCTTCTTTTTTATATTACTAATTATAAATTCAATGTCACACCGACTGTCCATGTACGAGGATTAGGATATCCTCCGGAGTTGTCCCGTCCTAAACCTGTCACATTCTCAGGGCTAATGCCCGAGTATTTGGAGAAAGTCCAAATGTTATTGACAGATGCCTTCAACGTAACACCACTTACCCGGAAAAAGCTTAACCACTCTTTAGGGAAACGATATGAAAAAGATACCGTATTCAGTTTGAAATAAGATCCGTCTTCTACGAAAAGAGTTTGCTCCTCTCTAAAAGGATCAATAATCTTATTATGGATATAATTATATGGATTAGGATATTGGGCATTATAACGGTTATCTTCTGTCCAAAAATTATATCGTTCTATAGGAGCAAGTGCCGCATTACTGCGCAAATCACTTATATTTTTCTTTACAGGGCTACTATATGATTCAAAAGTTCTTGCTAACACAGTATTGATAATATCACGTCCAAACACAAACGAAGTATTTACGTGCATACTGAATTCTTTATAACTCAAATTAAAATAAAATCCTCCAGTTACTTTAGGACGGGCATTGGCAGCTACTACACGATCTTTCTCATCAATAACGTAGTCACCGTTGACATCTACCCAAATGGGGTCACCCGCTTTGAAATAAGCTTCTTCTGTATTATTTCGACCGATTTTAAGTCGCTTACCTGTCACCGGATTGACTGGTACATCCTCATCTGTAGCATATACTCCCTTATTTATATAAAGCAACATGGAAGTTGTGTTAGCTCCTAACCGGTTAGCAACCCATGCATCATTATTTAAAATCTGGCGGGCTTCATTTGGCAACTTAGTGATAACATCTCTATTGATTGCGAAATTTAGTCCGCAAGTGAGATTCCATTTACTACGTAGAGGAAGAGGCCTTCCGGTCAATGCTACTTCCAAGCCATAGTTGACCAAACTTACTTCCGTACTTCGCATCTTATCAAATCCTGAATGATCGGGTAAATAAATATCACTCAATTGATTGTCTACTTGTTTATAGTAGGCATCAAGAGTTGCCCCCAATCGTCCATTGAATAATGAAAATCCATAACCCAAATTCCATGTAGTAGTTGTAATAGGATCCAATTGTGCATTGGGAAGCTTTGCAAAATCAATGGGGATATAAGACTGTCCATTATAAGTATTTTCAGCCTTGATATCGTATGTACCCCATACATCATAACGAGTGGCTTTATATTTCACTACCTGCCCCCAAGTTAGACGAATATTCATATTATCCAACCAACTTTCAAAGGGACGCATAAAATCTTCATAACCAATATTCCAGCGAAGTCCGATTCCGGGATTAAAATTCCATTTCGTTTTAGTACCATATACCGAACTAAGTTCCGGGCTAATAGAAGGCTCGACAATGTATTTATCTCCACCTGCCTTAAAGCTTTGTTTAGTTTTAATCTTGATACTCGGATTAAAAATCAACGAGAAAGTACTCTGATTCTCACTAACTGTAGCTTTTCCACTTGATTTACCATGTCCGACAGGACCAACAATATAATCATTGGGCAATCCGGTAAAAGTTATCGAATTACCTGTAGCTGTTCTTGAATCATAACGGATACCCGCAGTCAAATCTAAACCGATATACTTCAAATCAAAAGAGCGACTAGCATGGGTACTTACATAAATCTTTGAAGTATTGCTGCTATAATTATAGGCAATGGCCTGATAACCATTATTGGCTAGAATAGCAGGCGTAAACTTCTCCTGTTCACTCGCATCATATGAATAATTAAAAATACCTTTCCATTGTATCTTAAACGGAAGTTTATATCCCAGATTCACAGTAGCCGAATATCCGGATTTCACTGTTGAATTCGTAATGCCGAAGACCTGTAAAGCATCCATAGAGGCCGAATAAAGTGAAGGTGGAGGAAGCAATGAAGAAGCGTTTGCTGCACTAGCAACTCCAGATTGTGACACAGCATTCCCACTACCGGTACTATTGTCGGTGAAACTGACCTTCATGTCCACACCAATAGTAAACTTAGAGTTAGGTGATCTATAGTTCATGTTTCCAGTCAGAGCATAGCGATCGAAATCTGTATTTTTTACGATACCTTTTTCTGTATAATAGTTACCATTGATTTTATAATTGAACAAATCGCTTCCTCCCATAAAACTCAAGTTATGAGAGTGATTATAAGTAACCCGATAGAACTGTTCCTGCCAATCGGTATTATTATTAAAATAAGGGTTTAAACTATCAGAGACAGACGGCATGAACATAATATCCTGATAACCGTGATATATTTGCGACGTATCATTATTCAATATCTGCCATCGCAGAATATTCCGTTCTGCATTACCAATAGCCACTTCACGTAAACTGGGTGGTGTAGAAACCGTAAAGTTACCGGAATAGGTTACTTTGGGTTTGGATGAATTTCCTTTTTTAGTTGTTATCAAAATTACTCCATAAGCCCCTTTTGAGCCATAAAGTGATGTAGCAGCCGCATCTTTCAATATCTGTATATTATCGATATCTTCCAATGCAATAGTAGAAAGCGGACTCACGCCTGAACCACTAATCAATCCTTCGGAGTTGTAATCACTTACATCATCCTGCGGAATATCATCAACCACGAATAAAGGAGCAGAAGAAGCCAAGTCCCATCCGGTTTCCTTATCACCCACAACCGAAATATCCGAAATACCACGAATATTGAATGTCCCCTGTGCTCCTGGTAATCCGTTATTCAACTGGACCTCCATACCAGCTACACGTCCTTGTAATAAACTCATCACATTGGAAACTGGTGTTTGTGCTAATTCATCCGCCTTGATTACCGTATGAGCTGAAGTTGCATTAGCCTTACTTACCTTACGATTACCTATAATAACAGTTTCCTCAATTTCATTGACATTTTCTTCCAAAAAAATACTAATGCCAGAAGCAGCTTTCCGCACCTTATATACAGTAGGTTTATATGACACATAGCTGAATACTAAATCGGAACCGACTGGAACCTTAATAGAGAAAGCTCCTTCCAAATCAGAAGCTGTACCGGCAATTCTTTTTTTAGTCTTAGCGTCCTGACATATTATATTTACACCCGGAAATGTTTCTGTCTCTCCTATAGCTTTGTCATATACCGTTCCGCTGATAGTAACCTTTTCCGGCTGCTGCGCTACAGAATCCGCAACTATGGAAAACAGAAAAAACAAAAGTAAAGTATATCTATTTTTCATTATTATTCGCATTTAAGATTAATTGTTGATCTTAGCGTCTCCCAACATAGGCATCCCTTTGGAAAAATGAATAAACATGTCCCAATGTGCCTCTTTATAAATGGCAAACTCAAAAATAAAGTACCCTCTACGGCGAGTACCATATTTAGACATGTAACTCGTTGTAAACGTAACTCGTGCCTTTTCTCCTTTATCATCCGTGTAATTACTCTTTCCTGTAAACAATGGAAGCGGATAGGCCATATCATATACAACTTCTTTTTCATTTATATCCTTCAAAAAACCTGCCTGAAACAGATTATTCCATGAAGTCTCATTAAAACAGCGCGGGTCAATAACATTCCAAGATGGGTCATAGAAAGAAATGGAAAGCGAAGTCCCCTCTCCTGCATCCTTATTTTCTCTGAAATAAATATGGATATCAGCAGGTTTAATTATATAGGATATGGAAGAAGAACTGTTCTTATTCTCATAAGTCATTAACGAAGTAGAAGGTGACACAAACTCTGAAACAGGTAAACCTGTTTCAGAATCGTAAATAGAAGGTTCGAAGTCTACTTCCCGTTTAGGCATAAGCCGCATTCTTTTTATCGTTTTAAAGCCGCCCGAGTTGGCAATCTCCATATTAAAAATATACCCTGAATCGGGTTGACAACGTAGAATACCAGAATTCGCTTCTCCCCACATTACTATTTCTCCACTATGCTTAATTACATCGAATAACCGACGATATTCTGTTCCACGTTTAGCATTGATTTCCTCTATAGTTTTCTCCGTCCCCAGATATGGCTTTTTCCATACCCGCACCGGGTAATATTCCTCCAGTTCAGGAGCCGGTGTTCCATCATTATGCTTTATATCCGTAATGGAAAAAGTCAAAGGTAATGTAGAGTTGCCTGTATTGCAGATGTCTGTATAATATACAGTATGCCCCATTACAGGATCGAAAGATGTTCGTGTAAAATTGACATCCCGATCAAAAGCATCTTTCTCCTCTGGTAAATACTTGTCAATACAGCTTGCATTTATTATCAATAATGAACACAGTAAACCGTTCCACCCTAATTTATATATCTTTCTTCTATTTTTCATGACCTACATTTCTAAAATACTGAATAAATCGTCCAAATCCGAATTCGTGTTGCGGAAGCAAAACATGGATAATACCATTCTTTGCATATATGTCAGTCCACAACATTTTAGCGGACTCCCATTTTTCTTTCTCTAGTGTATTACGCATATCATAAATAGTAAGATCTTTCAGACCTCCGCCAACAAACCCGCTAGCAGGCAACCGCTGACAAGCAAGATTCATCCGGTAATTATGTAAACCTTGTATAATCTTTCCCTCCACATAAGAAAATCCGGAAAGTGTTTCTGTATCGTAAATGCCTGGTGTCATATAACGGCAAACCAACGAATCTAACCCATCCTTATAGATATAACTATCTGTCCATTTTTTCTCCGGATTCTTTTCATCTCTTCTCTCTATATCTTTACGATAGTTTAGCAACTTATTTAATGTTAGCTCTCCGGCAGCATATTTTTCCAACTCCGGAGTTTCTTCAGAGAAATCATCGGAATCTATCATCAATTCGTTCAACCGACGATAACGATTCAATTCTTGCAAAGCATACCGAAAACAAGAATCCGGAATCGCCATGAAAGTATACTGTCCAGCCTCATCTTGCAAACATCGTTTTAACTCGGAAAATTTCAATACCACCGGGCAGTCCGGTTCTTCATAATTCATTAAAAGCATCAATGAATCATAAGTCACTCCCAAATTAAGGTCGCCATGCTGTAAATATTCATAAATAGTACCATCAAATCTAGTCAGGCCTTGCGGCTGTAATCCTGAAATATCAGCATCTACCACAGAAGTATCCATACACGAAGAAAGTAACATTACCCCCCATCCACATACAATAGTTAATAACCTGTTCATAGTATTTTGTATTTTCATCATTTCCAATATTCATTTTGTGTAATGGAAGGATTCTCTCTAATCACCTCTTCTGCTATAGGCCAATAAATACCTCCTTCATTAATCAACTTTATCATCGCATCATCATCTCCAACAGTCCGCGCTTCACGAATGCGGTCAAACCAACGATGTCCCTCCCCCATTAGTTCTCTACGACGCTCACGAAAGATTTCTTTTAACAATGCTTTCGCATCTCCTTTCAAATCTTTCAAATAAGACAAATTTCGCAAGTTACGAACTCCACGAAGCTCATTCAGACAATTTATTGCATCCTCCGAACGATTTAACATCACTAAAGCTTCGGCACGCAATAGCAAAATATCTTCTAAACGAGACCAAATGATAAACGAAGTAAAAACGCCCAAATCACCTGTATTATCTTTCCCTTCACGTACAACATTTATTTTTGAAAATATAGGATATTCTCTGGAAAGTCCTGTTACATAGTTAGAGTAATACTTCATCGGCTTCGACAACTCGTCATATCCGAAACGATTGTCTGTCGTGAATTGGCTCATAAACAGATTCTTTAAGGTATCTATCGGCACGTAAATCTCCGGTAACTGCTTTCTTATAATTGGTTCTGCTAACGTCCATGACTCCAAATGACCATCCGTTCCTGTTTCGTTTGCATTATCCGTACCATATCTATAACCAAAAGTAACCAAACGGGCAGCCTTATAATCATTACTATACTCCTGACTGAAAATTCCTGTCGGACTAACTAAATTGGCAATAGTGACATAATCAGGAGAGCCTTTAATATAAGTATCTATATTCTTGATCACATATGCAGTATATGCTTCTGCATCTACATAATTGGCTTTCCAAGCTTCCACATAAGCTAGCATAGCATACACAGAAAGACGATTAATAAGTAATCCTCGCCATGCACTAGTATCACCATCATAATACTTATCTGATGAAGATCCTAACTGCAAGGGTAGTAACTTAGCCACTGCCAGCAACTCACCCTCCACATAATTCAATACAATTTGTGCATCTGTTCGTTTCATTTCTGGAAACGAACCATTGTCATAAGACTGGGTAATCAACGGAACATCTCCCCACATCTGTATCATATAAAAATAGGCTAATGCCCTAAGAGCACGCACCTGCGCTACATCATATATATAGTTGGTTTCAGAATAAGCATCATCCTTATCCATCACTTTACCAGCATTCTCTATGAAAACACAGGAAGCATTAATCACTCTATAAAACCGATTCCAATTGGATATCTGGCGAATATTCTCATAAGGAGCATCTAAACGATTGTCGCGAATAGCTTGCAAATCATCACGCATCCGTACAGAAAAATCACCTAAACGTAAATCACCGGCTGCCCAAAAAGTATTGTTTTCTCCTAACGCTGTGCGCATCAACCCATAAACACCGAACAAAGCAGCACGAGTATCCGTCAGCGAATTCCATTGTTGCTCTTGAGTAGCTACATGGAAAAATGCATCATCATTCTCCAACAAATCACTACATGACGAGAAGAACAGAACAGCAACAAGCGCTAATGGTTTTATCTTTTTTCTGATCCACAATATCTGATTCATATATAATTAATGTATTAGATTAGAAATTAAACTTCATTCCTACGATAACCGAACGAGAAAGTGGCTGACCATATCCTCTGTAATAACCATCCATATCTATCAACTCCGGATCATCACCGCTAAAACTGGTAAGGGTGAGTAAATTATTGCCAGTCACATAGAAATAGATATTTTCCAACTTATTTTTGGATACGACTTTTTTCTTTCCACCTCCTTTATAAGCCTTTTTTCTGATAGGCAATGTATATCCTAATGTTACTGAGCGTAATTTCAAATAAGAAAGTTTCTCCAAAAACAAGTCTTGCTCTGCACGATAAGGAGTCAAACCGCTCATTTGATTGTATAAAGGATAATCATCCTTGTCATACGTACTTTGCCAGAAAAATATTTCACGCAGACCTTCAAGTGATGGTGTGTTCTCCAATGCAAGGAAATTATAACGTTGCGAGGAACGATAATTAATAG
Organism: Bacteroides sp. OM05-10AA; assembly: GCF_003439055.1. Taxonomy (NCBI): domain Bacteria; kingdom Pseudomonadati; phylum Bacteroidota; class Bacteroidia; order Bacteroidales; family Bacteroidaceae; genus Bacteroides; species Bacteroides sp. OM05-10AA. The sequence continues at coordinate 92,943 of NZ_QSUR01000023.1, read as the reverse complement.
CATCATGTCCTAATGCAAAGAAAAGATTAATACCCAAGTCAAACTGACCTAGTCTGAAATTATTAACCAAACTTCCAGTTACGGGCGGTAGACTATGCCCTTTTAATATTTTATCATTTTCATTGATTTGGTTATCATTGTTCTGATCTTTCCATTTTGGATCATTCTTTGTAAATGCAATAGCCCCCATAGCAAGTTTCTTGCCATTATGTACCGGAACCTCGGCATCAGAAGCATAAATTCCTTCATTTTGATAGAGCCAGAATTGATCAATGGCATGTCCCACTTTTAGCTTACGATTACCTATAACTAATTCTTTCAAATTTTCTGGCAATTGCAATAATTCATTCTTATTGTAAGCCAAGGAGAATGAAGCATCCCATGAGAAACCTTTAGTATTTTCAAAAGGTTTACCGGATAGAGTCATTTCCACTCCTGAATTACGAACTTTCATTCCATTGGCATACCTATATTTATATCCAAATTCTTCATTTACAGGAATAGTTGTAATCAAATCACAATCTGTATTATTATAATATTCTATGTCCAGAGAAAGACGTTTGTTGAAAAAAGAGGTATTCAAACCTATGTTCCATTTATCCGAATAAGGCCATCCCAACCCATAACCAACCCAAGCTGTATTATAAGGGCGCGCTATCGTAGCATATCCATAATAGGAAGACATAACTGGTTGCCCGATACCGGTTAACTCTTCTCCCGTATATTGCGGTCCTGCAGCAAATCTGTTATTATCCTGATAACGTCCTATCCTGGCCCATGAACCACGTATCGCCAAATCAGATAGCTGTTTAATATCTTTCAATAACAGATCTTTCAAATTTAAACTTACACTAGCTGCCGGAGTAAATAACCAACGACTATCTTTCTGTACATTAGATGAACCATCAGCACGAAGCACAAGCTGGGCATCAAGCAGATTTCTATACCGATAGTCAATCGAAAACAATGTACTTACCATATTATTTTGCATTTTATCGACATATCGCTTCGTCTGCTTGAAACCACCGCCACTGGTAGTCGGTTTAGTATCATCATCTCCATCATAACCTTGCGTATAGTTATAATGCTGTACACTTTTCATTATAATTTCTTGCAAGCCCACTTTAAAAAAATGGCTTTTCCAAAAATCAAACTTATAATCAGCAGATGACTGCCAGATCAACCGACGGTTATATCCGGAATAATTGGATACATAATTCACTGATTCCATCAAATCCATAGGCCAGAAGACATGACGTACATTGGTATTATAGTCTAACATCAAACGAGTATCTACATATAATCCACGCCAATTATAATTCACTCCCAAATAACCATTCAATAAATTGTTTAAGTTGTCATTCTTCTTATATTCCTCATAAACATCAAGATAAGAGCGATAGATAGAAGTAACAGGAGAAAGAGGAGTTGTCAAATCCGGTAAATACTCGATCTCTGCATAGCGATCACGCAAATTACGATTACCATCACGAGAGATACGTGAAAGATTAATCAGACAGGAAACTCCCAATTGCTCCATAAGCTTCATGTTCAAGGCAAAATTAGCAGTCAACTTATTAAACTTCGTTTCATCAGCTACCCCATTATTACCTGTATAACCCAGCATGAATATATAATTTGAAAAGCTACCACCGCTTCCCATGGAAGCACTAAAATTATAAAGAGGTGACATACTATAATAATCATCTGCCCATCCCGGCTCTCCAAAAAAATTCATATCACGGACATCTTGTATCCATGCTGGCATTTTGTTCAAATAAGCAGCACGTTGCTCCTTAGTGGTACAATAATCAGTAAAACGCATACGAAAAGCATAATCGTTGGCTGCATTTGTCATTTTCACATCTGACGGAGGGATGGCGATACCTCCATTAGCACGAACAAACATATTACTACCACCATAATAACCATCTTTCATGTTAACTAGAATCGCCCCATTAGCAGCAAGTGGTCCTAACTTCGCTAAGCGAGCCGCATCTTTTATTACTTCAATAGACTCCACATTATCCAGATTCAAACCGGACAATATATTAGTGGCCGTACCAATGGGATTTACTTCTGTCGATTTAATACCATATACAAAGGCGTCATTTGTTAATAGTGGGATGCCGTTAAGATAAACAACAGGTTGTGCAGAAGACATATCTCCTTTAGAAAAAACAGGAGAAGACAATCCACGAATCAACATATTCTGAATACTTCCCGGCTCACCTGTTGTTTCCTGTACATATACTCCAGGCAATGTACCTTTTAGGTATTGTTGTACAGAGATATAAGGAGAACATGACAACCGCCATAAATCAAGCGTGTCTTTAGAAGCGTAAACTACAGCATTTTCCTTCAAGGCATGTGCTGCACGAATAGAATCATACTCCTCTATTACTTTCCCGTTATTTTCATCCGGGGAAATACTATCATTCAGAAGAAAAAGGTGTCCACCACTTCGGACTGCCCTTATTTCATTTCCAAATCCCAACAAAGCTACAATAGCACAAAAACGAATTATTGCATTTCTCATCTGTTGATTAGATTTTAAAAGATATTATAAATTCAATTACCCAAACATTATATAATGAAAGCTCGATGCCACAAAGGAAAGTAAAATCCCATCAAACTATGTCCCACATTTGGTTCAAAAAGGTCTAAATTCAGACCTAATTACGGTTCAGATACCTCCAGAATGGCATATTACCAAAAATCATTCAGAAAGGTATAAATATAGTTCAAGCCATTACTGCAAGAATTACACTCATACCTTTTTCTTTCTTCTAATCTGATGGCATTAATGCTTTTATGATATGAACCAGTTCTCCATTTTCCGCTATACCTTCTATATTTAGGAAATAATTACCAGGTTGGTCAGAAGTATAAAAAGAGAAAGTTGCATTACCTTGCTCATCTGTCACTAATCTCGGACTCCAATAAAGAGTAGTACGCAAATCAGGTATTTCACCGTTTTTTTCAGCAGTCGTATCATATTTAGGTGAATAAAACTCTACTGGCTGTTGATAGCCCAAAGGATAGAATGTAGTATTCCGCATGTTCCGTTGCTGGATACCATCATAATATTTCGACCACCACCCCAAACAACGTGAATCAAAGTTATCCTTTGTAGTTACATTTAAAACTGCAATCTTTTTCTGGTTAAGGGGTATACGACAATAAGCCTGACACAAATCACGACCTGTATTTAAATAAAATTTTTCGCTCCACTTCAATGTCCCCTGCAACAAAGCGTTCGCCCGATTCCGATCAACATCTTTGACTAACACCATATTCTCCACATCACCTGGAGTGATCCAATTGACCAATATATCCGGCTTACAGAAATTATCATCAACAAACAACAATATCTGTTGGTCTCCATAATAAACCATATCTTCAACCAATTGAGAGGATCGGGAAGAATTACTTTCTACTGCATCTGACTCATATCCATTAAGCAACGATGTATCACGCACCGCTAATGTTTCGTCTGCCTTCAACCGAGTCTGCATAACATCTGCATCTTCAGCCAATGTAGAAATAGTCAGACCTTGAGATTTCAATAATGTACGCATATCTTTATAACGTACTATTTCTCTATCCGTAAACTTACTATAATCACGACTCCCCCATATCGGTGCCCTGACAATGACATCCTGCAACATAAAATGCAAATTATCCAAACGAGTAATCATCTCCATATCCTCTTTCTGTACATTGCATATAGAATCATCTTCTAACGGACTTTGGGGATAAAGAGGAATATTTTGAGGATACTCTCTATCAAAAAGTTCGATTTTTCCAGTCTCCTTCGCTTTCACTTGCACTGCGTTAATATGAAATCCACTGCCATCGACATAGGCTATACTATCGAAACAAAAGTAGCCATTCTTATCAGTTGAAGTAATTCGCTGGAAACCTTTCAAACTACCCGTACCAGAAATTGAAACAAGATGTTCATTACTTGATTTTATCAAAACCCCTCCAGCACTCACTGTACGTCCCTGTACTGCCATTTCACTATGTTTTTCCAAAATTGGTGTTTCATATTTTCCTTGAATAATTTCCGGTAACTTATATCGTCTCCAGCCTTGTGTCAACATTAGCAGATCTAAACTATTTCGAGCTATTGCACTTCCTTGTTTAAAATAAAATCCGGGGGACTGTATAGACCCCTTTAATTCAGAAGTCAATAACAGATGAGAAAGAATATTATAGCATGAATCTACTGGTGCAAATTTGCTATCGACTACTGATACTGAATAGATTCCTCTCAAAGGTCGTTGATCGGCATCTAAAAGATTGGTATTTATTGAAACTGCTTCCCGCTTCTGTGTAAGAGTACCATTAATTGTCAGATTACAAATAGTAGGAAGATAAGAATCTGAAAATGCAAGACGTTCACTTAACACCTTTCCATCTTTGTTTAACAGCAAAAACTGTACAACACCAGCTGGAAAATGTTGCTTGGGAAACAAATATTTTTTTTGAGGTTCTTTCCATTCCTCTGATGCAACAACAATTCCACGAACATGAGCCACTAAATAAAGAGGTTCCAAAGGTACTTCATCCACAGATAATAAAGAAACTCTGAAATTCTCCCGTTGTACGTCAACTCTCAATCCATACAATGCTCTCATATCAACAGAAGGTAACTTAAACTCTTTTCTCCGCCCAAATTCATCCACACATTTTGCTATATAAGACTTACCTGTTTCCGGAGTTAGAATAAACGATCCCATTCCTTCATGAAATGTACGAGTAGAAGTAACGACCTCTCCAGACTCATCCACAATATCTAATTGTACATCTGCTGCATTTCCTGTACAGCCCATCACTTTAAAAGCAATACGACAGGCTTGTCCGGCCAATAAGTATCCGCCTTCAGGATAAAATGTCATATCATAATCTTCATTTCGGGTAGAAATCGGCAGATACCGGCGATAGACATTATCATCTTTATCCTTCATTGACAAAAGCCATGATGTATTGCCTTTCCAATCTTTTTTACCCCATTCTACCATAAATCCATTTTTCATTTCCAACAGTTTCAATGAAATGTTCGACTGTCTATTAACCGACATAGTTGCCTGACTAAGAGACATAAGGGTATCACTGACAGTAAACTTAAAAGTCAAATCTGAAGACTTACTATTATTCTGCACAAGAGACTTCATCTTCACTTTATTCCATGAAACAGTCACTATCCGAATAGGACGTCTAAAAATACATTCACTTCCATTTTTCAACATATAACGGGAATAAGCACGCAACGTATAATCTCCATCAGGCAATTCACGAGCCAAGGATAGATAACCATGATAAACCCCATTGTCAGGACGTATCAATGCCCGAGAAACAATAGAATCCAAAGGACTTACTAATTCTACATATATATACTTGTCATATAAAGGTCTATGTAATGTAGCATCTACAATATAAGACCGAAACCACAAAGTATCCCCTGCCATATAGATGCCTTTATCAGTATGTAAATAAACTTTCTCTTGTGGAAATATACTTAATTGAGTTACGAAACGATTAGTCAATGAATCTTTATTAAACTTTTCAGTTTGTCCATACCCCTTCATTGTTCCTGTTACAAACAGGAATAATATTAATAGAATACAAATTTTCCTCATAATATGTATTTATTTAATTTATAAAAATGGGGAATCCATCATTTATGCCTTTTTCATCCATTCTCCACTGGTTAAACATCTTTTTTTTGTCCACCCATTTGTTCAATAAATCGACAAATGAATCCTGTTTCATCTCACTATCACTGAAATATCTAAAAGAATCGGGTATTTTCATCGATCCATACATAATTCCATTCCAAACGTCAGAACGAATTTTATTTCCTTCGAAACGAGGCTTCTTGATAGTGGTCAGCTTACAAGATTCTTCACTCCAGTAACATGCGGCTCCATCACGATTGATACGGTCAATAGTTGGTATTACCAAATTATCAGAATCGGCAAAATAAGCATATACACCTACCAACCCGTCAGTGACAACAGGATATCCTGTACGAATTTTTCCAGAACTATAATTATTAGCAAACACAACTTTCCATGTAGAGACCTGTATTGGATGCAGATTTATATGCCCCGCAATACCACCTGCCACATCTCTCGCCATGATAATTCCTGTATTATAACAATTAGCCACAGTATCATTGGGAAGTTCTTTTAATCCAGTATCTTTTATTGACTTTTGATAAGGTTCCGTAAATTCACCTATAATACCTCCTACATGTTCATAACGTCCGATAATCTCTCCCCTATTAAAAGAATTATAAATAGCCCCACCTTCAAAATAGCCAATAATTCCTCCAACACAACGGTGACCATAAACCTTGCCATAATTACTACAGCCGACAATACGATTTTGTCCGGAAGAAAAACCTATAAGTCCACCGATAAAATTACGTTCATTTTCTACAATACCTTCATTTGAGCAATTCAATATCTGCGTATTATAAGATATATAACCAGCAATAGCGCCAACATAATTGTATGCAATGATATGAGAATAGCGAATATGAGTATTTTTCACTGTTGCTTTCTTCAAAAAGCCAAAGAGTCCTTGAAAAAAGGTTTCAGAACCAGCTTTCGTAAATAGACCTGCGATATAGTGTCCATTCCCATCAAAAGTACCTTCAAAAGGGCTCTTGGATGTTCCAATGGGAGTCCATGACTTTATTTTTGTTTGTCGACTCCACCTTTGCCATCCGATTGTATCATTTAACCAAATGTCAGCTGATAATTTGACCACTTTTCCTTCATAAGAATTTCCATTATTCACAGACTCTGAAAAAGCTCTTAGCCCTTCAGCAGTAGAAATTATTAATGGACTCTCCACATGCTGTGCCGCATGTATTATAGAAATAAAAGTCAAATACATGCTCAATATAAAAAATCGTTTTTTCATTTACATAGAATTAAAATTAGTACTCATTTATCAAATGACAAAATTGAGACTTTCCCCGGAAGTTAAAGTACAGAAATCAATCAAATGGGTTTAAAATTGGAGCAATCATAAAATAACTTATTTATGTTATCATAGCTAATCCAAAAATGATTCATGAAGTTCGAAAATCAATTATTTTTTAAGTAATAAGAATTAATACACCTAAGAAATATCATGAATATCAACTATAAATTCACTGTCGATATTCATGATAGATCACACAAAAATTAATATGTTTATAATTTACTCATTTATTTTTAGTATCTGCTTTTTGAAACTCTTTAGGAGTTACCCCAAATTCTTCCTTAAAACAAGTTGAAAAATATTTTGGATTAGAGAATCCACAAGTATACGCAACCTCTGATACAGAAATTGATTTGTTTTTCAGCATCTTTACCCCCTGTTTCAAACGGACATTCCGGATAAATTCAACCGGAGACAAACCTATTATCGCCTTTGTCTTACGATAAAGAGAAGATTTAGACATAGCCAAAGCATCTGCCAACTGAATTACGTCAAATGTAGAAGAAGATAAGTTTTCTTGTATAACCTCTATTACCTTCTTCAAGAATTCTTTATCAATATCCGTTGCATCCAACAAATTAAAATTTATATCTTCTATATCAGTACGAAATTCTTCCTGCTTAGTCTTTTTATCCATTAAAAAATTATCAAGACGCGCTTCAAGCACCTTCAGTTCAAAAGGTTTGGATATATAAGCATTAGCTCCGGCATTATAACATTCAATACGATCTTCTGCCGTATTTTTCGCTGTTAATAGAATAATAGGTATATGACTCGTTTCTAAATTTCCCTTAATGGCACGACATAATTCCAGACCATCCATTTCGGGCATCATAACATCACTTACTATAATATCGACTTCATTATCTTTCATCAGTTCAAAAGCTTCTATTCCATTTTTTGCCATTATAATATGATAACGTCTAGATAAAATACGCTCCATCAGATATAATAATTCTTCATTATCCTCTACCAATAACAGACGAATGTCACTAACCATAGCATCTGTATTCCCTCCTTCAAACTGCTCCCAATTCTCCATATCAACATCTATGATATCTGTTCTACTCTCCTTGATTAGCCCCTGAAATGCCCCAACATTTATCTCGTCCTCTACATAACTCTCTTTATCAATAGGAATTATTACAGTAAATGAAGTTCCCTTTTCTATTTCACTCTCTACACTAATTGTTCCGTGGTGTAATTCTAATAAATCTTTTGTAAGTGAAAGTCCAATGCCATTGGTTTCACTAGACACCCAATGTTGATTAGTATAAAACCGCGTAAATATCTTATCTAAATCTTCCGAAGCAATTCCCTTACCTGTATCACTGATAATAATAGATAAATAAATATGACCATTCTGCAAATAAGTCGATAATATGGTCTTTATTTCTCCTCCTTCTTCCGTATATTTACAAGCATTAGACAAAAGGTTAAAAACGACTTTATCTATTTTGTCTGCATCAAAATATGCCTGTATCGTTTCCTCTGATGATTCAAAAGTGAAAGTCAACTTTTTCTTTTGAATTAAAGGCATAAAATTAGATTTACAAACATCACGAATGAAAGATACAATATCTCCGGAAGTCACTTTCAATCTCATATTCCCACTCTCAACTTTACGGAAGTCAAGTATCTGTTGTAACAACCTTTTCAAACGATTTACATTAGCACGAATCATTTCAAACTGCGGAATCTTATTTTTATAAGTGATTTCTGCATCATCAATCAAACAAGTAACAATAGTCAACGGAGTGAGAAGATCATGCGAAATATTTGTAAAATAGCGCAATTTTGCTTGAACGAGCTCTTCCGATTTTTCCTTTTCAATCTGAACTATTCTCAACTCGTGACGCAATTGCATCCTTCGCTTTGTTCTATAATAAAATGAATAACCAGCCAATAAAACAAACATAATATAAGCTGTATAAGCCCACCAGGTTTCGTAAAATGCTGGAGCTTTGTCTACTTGTATCTTTGTCACAAGACTACTCCATAGCCCGTTTACATCTGTCGCCTTCACACAAAAAGAACGTTTCCCTTTTGGAAGCCGATTATAATAAGCAAAACGACGTCCATCTTTAATATATACCCAGTCTTTATCTACTCCTTCCATTTTATAAGCATACTGTATTTTGGTTGGGAAGCTATAATTTAAGGAAGAAAAATCAATTTCAATATTCTGATCTTCAGCATGTAGTTTTAATGTCCGTTTAAGCAAATTAAAACGTTCATTAGTCTTTCCTGTCAATAATGACTCGTCATCCATTTTCACATCTACAATATGTGTCCGGATTTTCTTTGGTTTATCAGCCAACTGTTTATAAGGTACAAACACAGCAATCCCCCTGTTCCCTCCATAAAACATCTCTCCGGTTGGGCTTTTGAAACAAGAATGTTTAGGGAAAGAGTTTACAACAATATCCTGTCCAGCCTGATAACTAATTTGCCCTCCAGTTTTAGGATCATATTCTATAATCTTCTTGTTCGTAGAAATCCAAAGATGACCTGTATCATCCATCTTCATATCCTGTACCCCCTCTGTTAAGGTAGGAAATATATCCGAATAATCCTCAACCGTTTTTGTCTTTTGGTTATATAGAAAAACATAGCCTTCTTGACTTCCCATCCATACTCGTCCTTCTTGATCAGTACATAAGTCTTCGATATTATTACTTATCAAACGTCCTGACTCCATATCAAACCTCACTATATTTTCTTTTTTAATCTGGAAATTTTCAGATACAGTCAAACAAAAAACGCCATTGCGTCTAGTACTAACCCATATATGTCCCAAATTATCTTCAGCTAAGCCTGTTATTTCTCTTTGAAGAAAACCTGTTTCCTTTAATACATCATGACTATTAGCAGGTTTTACCAATAATCCCAATGAGGTTACAATCCATACATTCTGTTTTTTATCTTCATAAAAGAATTGTGGGTTATTGCCTGTCCCTTTTGTATATTGCTGCAAATTTATACAAGAAATAAGTCGTACTTTTCCATTCTCCTTTCTCATTGTATAAATACACGGTTGATAAGATGGACCGACCCAGATTTCATCATTTGCAGAAGAATATCCTATGAAATTAATAGTCTCCATACCTGGCAAACCATTCAAGTCCGGTATATCCTTATACCAGATAATCTTATCACTATTTTTATTATAAATTCCTAATCCTAAGCGATTTTGATTTATCCAGATGTCTCCATCCTTATCCTTATAAATAGCTTGGATATTGGTAGTTAAGCCTATTGTCTTCTTAATAGAGGGCATCGGATAATTTAAAATAACAGGTTTATCCATATTAATATAAGATACTCCCTCATTAAAGGAAGCAATCCACAAATTACCTGCTTTATCCTTACATATTTCACTAAATATATTATTCAATTTTGAAGAAATATCACTAATATCAACAGTCTCTACCAGATTATCTACTCTTTTCCGAATGGCATAAAGTCCCCGAGCACTAACTAACCAAAGATATCCATATCTATCATCCTGCTGAATGCTGAAAAATGTCCCATTTTCCGGTAATTCACCATCCCTAGCACTTTTAACTGGTATATAAATTTGCTCTTTTTTTTCTTCCGGATAAAATTTATAAAGTCCCTCTCCCCAAGTACCTATCCAATGCTGTTTTTTATCATCCTGAAAAACACAAAACGGATTGTTCTCTTTACCAACCGCTGGGTATTTAACAAAAGTATCTTTCACCCGGTCATAGCGGAATATCCCCTTTCTCCAAAAAGTTACCCAAATATTATTATCAACATCTTCATAAATAGAGTTCACACTAGTGATTGGTAAAGAATTGTCATATCTTTTGCAAGAAGAAAAATCACTGGAACATCTGTATAGAGCAATGTAAGTACCTACCCAAATATATCCTTTAGAATCAAAAAGAATTGAACGTATTTCCTGATCTTTTAATTCTTCATTATCCACATGATAAATTTCATAAGTTTTCTTATTTAATATATTCAACCCTTTCTTTGTACCAATCAATACACGTTCCCATGAATCAGTGATACTTGTTATTTGATTATCTGTCAAAAGATTCGGGGTCGTTTTTCCAGATCGGAAAGTCAATACTCGATAGCCATCGTAACGTGATAACCCTTCACGAGTACCAAACCACATAAAACCTTCGCGATCCTGAAAAATTCTTTGTACAGAATTAGAAGGTAATTGCCCACCTAAAGGAAGTATGTCAACAGACAATTGTTGCGCAGCAATGAAACTCCATATATTAAAGATAAATGGCAGAAATATGGTAATCCATTTCTTTATTTCCATAGTACTTTTATTATTTTAGCACAATATTAAAGCAAAATATATTTTCAAGCAAGTCATTTAACTATAAAATAGAACTAAAATGATATGAAATGATGTTTATGAATGATTTTCAAACCTCATGAATGATTTTTAGACCTACTTTTTCCTCCATAAAAACTATTAATTCAAAATTATACGTATTTGATTAATTCAAGGACTCTTATCATAAATAGTTTCTGCAACTTTGCAAACGAGAAATAAACAGAGTGGAAACATGAATTTATTATTTAGAAATAAAATAATCACTTATAATTTTTTGATCATGAAAACAAACTATTTCAAATCTATTTTTCTAACATTGTCAATGAGTGTTATCACAAATAATATTTGGGCAATGTACTCATCTGCATTTTCCTGCGTACAGGAAATAAATCAAACTAAAGATGAAAAAGACAAGGAAAAAGAATCTGATGATGACAATGGCATTACTGATGAAAAGAACAATGCTCCAATATTAACTGTAAACGGAACTGGAAAATCAGCTACATTTACAATTAATACTGGAAACCTACAACATGACCAACCTATACAAATTACCGTTCCACATGGTTTCAGTGTTAGTCCAACCAATATACCTGCAAACACTAAGAATGCCAAAATTACAGTCACACTGAATAGCACTAAAAAAGAGACTAAAGGCATAATTGTTCTGCGTAGCGGAGACAGCAGATCCTACATCAGAATACAAGGAATAGGCACTCCTCTCCCTACTAAAACAATAGCGGAATCTCCCATTTATAAAGGAGGAAAGAATGAAACCTTTGAAAACACCAAGTTTAAACCGACTGAAAAAGGATATACCGTTGAGTTCAGAGTGAAAATAAATGAAGAGGGAGATGAGTTCCACCCCTATATGGTAGATAATGATGGGTATGGCATAAAAGGTTTCGTGGCCTCAACTTCAATAGGCGTTTATAATTCCAATAGTCAGAAAGGATTTAGTAATCCTCTAACTAAACAAGAAGGAGGATTAGGCAAATTCTACAATAATGACAATCGCATGCATACTTACCGTTATGCAATCACCCCAGACAAAAGAGCTTTTGTTTATCGCGATGGATTCCCTATTGATACCATACGTCTAGCAGATTACGGAAATCAGTCGGACTTTGCTGTTGCAAACGGTGAACCCAAAGAGAATCTTTTAAAAAATCCAGGATTTGAGGGAGAATATGATTATATGGATGGAGGAAAATTAGTAAAAGCAGTAGAAGGATGGAATATTGCAATCCTCGATCGTTGGAATAATGAACAATTCATCCTTCCTCAAGAAATAGACAATGAACAAGATTTTAATAACCATATTTTTCGTATCAAGCCTTATAAATGGGCAGGTGGCTGGGGAAACGGCAACATTAACCAAACAATTGATGTTGCCCCTAATGAAACATACACTTTATCTGCACTAGCTAGAGGAGGACTTGATAAGAAAAAGGGAACATTAACAGCGAAAATGTTCATCCAAGAAGTAGAAGACCGTGAAAAGAAAGTAGAGACAGAAATAGCCAGTGATACTTGGGAAACTTATTCTTTGGATTTCACAACCTCTCCTACCTGTAAGCAAATACGTGTAATATTTCAGATTCAGGCAGGAACATGGGGAGCCAATATCTCTCCTCTAGATGTAGATAATGTAAAACTTACCGGAACATCTAGAACCTATTCTCCTAAAATCGGCTTCGAAAATAATAATGCCGAAATAGAATATTTCACTTATGATTTAAGTGGTGCTTATGCTCCGGAACAACCTGAAATAACTATTAATATTACAGAATAAATAACGAAAACATGAAGATTATTCTACTTATCTGTTTTGTTTTCTCATTCAATACTATCTTTTCACAAAACGCCCAGATTAGTCCGGGTGTTTTGTGGAATGATATAAATGGTGAACAAATTAATGCGCATGGCGGGTGTGTCGTTTTTAACAATGGCTATTATTATTGGTTTGGAGAAGATCGTACCGGCGCAGTCTCCAACGGAGTCAGTTGCTATCAATCCAAAGACTTATATAATTGGAAAAGACTGGGACTCTCATTAAAGACAAAAGGAGAAGCCAGAGAAGACATGAATGACATATCTCAAGGACGTTTATTTGAACGTCCCAAAGTTATTTATAATCCTAAAACAAACAAATGGGTTATGTGGACTCATTGGGAAAGCGGTAAGGGTTACGGAGCTGCACGAGTTTGCGTAGCAACCAGTGATAAAGTAGAGGGGCCTTATATACTACATAAGACCTTTCGTCCCAATAAAAATGAATCACGTGATCAAACCGTGTTCGTTGATTCCGATGGAAAAGCATATCATTTCTGTTCAACAGACATGAATACCAACATGAATATATCACTTCTTAGAGATAACTATCTGGAACCCACTCCGACAGAAATAAAAATATTAAAGGGGCTTAAATACGAAGCTCCCGCTATTTTCAAAGTTGGTGATATTTACTACGGACTCTTTTCCGGTTGTACAGGATGGGCACCTAATCCTGGAAAGACAGCTTATAGTACTGAAATATTAGGAAAATGGAATACAGGTCCCAATTTCGCAGTAGATAAGCTCAAACAAGTAACCTATAACTCACAAAGTTGCTATGTTTTTAAAGTGAACGGTAAAGAAAAGGCTTATGTTTACATGGGCGACCGTTGGAATTCTAAAAATGTAGAAAAATCACATCATGTATGGCTACCTATCAGTATGCGTTCAGGATATCCTGTAGTAAAATGGTATGACCAATGGAATCTAAATGTATTCAATCGCATGTACCGTTACAAACGAGCAGAGAGCATCATTCCTAATAATATTTATTCATTATTAGAAAAAGAATCAGACCGCCTTATATCTAAGCCAGCTAATGGTTTCAGCATAACCGACGATAATGATGACATAAATTTGAGTTTTGAATTTATTAAAACAAGTGCTCCAAATGTATACAAACTGAAAGACATCAAAACTGGGAAGTTTTTAGAATCATTATTTGGAACTATGCGTTTGAACCCTGAAAAGAAAGACGATACTCAAAATTGGATATTCAATCTACAGGAGGACGGATATTACCAAATACAAAATGCTAAAGATAAGAAATGCATCACTGTTTCCGGTTCAAATACATTTAACGGGACCAATCTGTATCTTACCGATTATTCAAAAAAACTAATGCAGGAGTTTGCCGTATATTTCGATTCTGAGAAATACAAGTATAAAGAAGCGGACATATTCTCCGCTACATACAGGGCTAATAATCTGCAACAAATGAAAATCAAATAATTTTCTCGTGTGTAAAATCAAATAAAAACACTCAAGAATCAATTCAATCAATTGTATTATGAATAAAGTTAAAATTCTTTTTTTATTCTCTTTTATATGGGTTTGTGTTCTATCGACACTTTCTTCTTTCGCTGCTCATACTAAAGATATAACAACAGAATCTACTGATGTTTGGGCGGTCACCGCTACTGCATTTAAACTTGTTGGTGAGAAAGATGTCAGAAATATAAAGCTAAATTGGATGCAGTTGGAAGATGCCGATCTCTATAAGATATACCGAGATGGTACTCTAATCGGAGAAGCCAAAGGAGATACCTATGATGACTATGGTTTGGCAAACGGAAAAACGTTTACTTATTATGTAGAGGCATTCAAAAACGGACAGAAAGTAGCCACATCCATCTCACAACAAGCCAGCACATTTACCCCTATTGGTGAAGGAAGAGTATATGATAATCTGAATGGCAAATATATAACTAAAGCTACTTCCGACAAACCACAGGGTATGCAAATCGGCGATCTGTATTTCTCCTACAAAATAGAAAATGTAGAAAAAGAGGTAGACGGACAAAAAGTAAAAGGCTGGTTAGTTACCGAAAGCTATTCAAAGACCGGACTCAACGGAAGCTGGAGTACTCCCCGGGAATTAGCTTTTTATCCTAATGTGAAATTTGAGGGCAATGCTTTCCGATATAATCCAAAAACAGGAAAGGTGGTATTATCTTCACATTATGAGGATCAAAGTGGTTATGTTGCAGCCAAGATTTATCTGGCACAAATCACTCCAAAAGGCAAACTGGAAGTGGGTACAATGGAACGGCCATTGGGACATGACTCAAGAGACCAGTCACTTTTCATAGATGACGATAATACAGCATACCTTCTATCTGCCACCAATACAAATAAGGACATAAACATCTATAAATTAGATGAGTCTTGGACTAAGCCTGTTGCATTAGTCAATACAATATGCAAAGGGCTGCACAGAGAAACTCCCGCTATTATTAAAAGAGACGGAGAATATTATTTTTTCAGTTCAAAAGCTTCCGGATGGTACCCCAGTCAAACTGTATATACAGCTTCATCAGATTTAGCAGGTGAATGGACGCCAGTAAGAGAAATCGGCAATAATACAACTTTCGACGCCCAGTTCAACAGAATCAGTATGGTAAAAAACACCTGTGGGGTATGGAGTTACCACTGGGGAGCACAACGGAAATATAAAACTCCAGATGGTAATTTCCCGAGAATTTCTATCGCTGCATTCAATAAAGGATATGCTTCGATGGATTATTACAGATATGTGGAATTTAATGAGCAATATGGACTCATACCTATACAGAATGGCAAAAATCTGACATTAAACACCACTGTGAAAGCTATGGTTCCAGGTGTGAAAGGAATCAAAGCTGATTGTATCATTGACGGAGCCAATCTGGATTCTTCAGCTTATTTCCAGAAAAGTTCGAATGCACCTACAGGCGTACCTTACATGTTTATTATAGACATGCAAAAAGAAGCAAATATTTCAGAGATTAACCTTTCTACAAGACTAGTCAATGGTTCTGAAGCTGCCTACAAATATACGATTGAAGGAAGTACAAATGGAAAGAGTTATAAAATGCTTGTGGATGGTAGACAAAACTGGCAAGTAGGATTTCTGATCTTAAACATTGAAGATCCTGCATCTTACAGATATTTGCGTTTGAGAGTATACGGTGTTGTGAATGTACATAAAGGCAATTCTGCCATGTGGGCAGATGGTATTTACGAATTTGCAGCTTTTGGGACTCCACAGTAAGTTAGATAACTTTGTTAGGAAAGTAATTTAGTAGTCAAAGCCGGTCAGCTGTTTTAAGCAGTGAACCGGCTTTTGTTTATATACATATAAAAGATATTAAAAGCCTCTTACTTTTCATTTTTTCCCGCCATTATTCGCCCAAATCAAAGAAAGTGCCTATCTTTACCGCAAGTATTTTTTTATTATTCACCATTAAATATAAAGATTATGGCAAGTAGAAGAGAACTCAAAAAGAACGTAAACTATATCGCAGGAGAATTATTCACCGAGTGTTTAATCAACAGCATGTTCATCCCCGGTACGAACAAAGCGAAAGCTGATGAACTGATGGCAGAGGTACTGAAAATGCAGGATGAGTTTGTTACTCGTATCAGCCATACAGAACCGGGCAACGTGAAAGGTTTTTATAAGAAATTCCGTGCAGACTTTAATGCAAAGATTAACGAGATTATTGAAGCTATCGGAAAATTGAACTAAAAGCAGAAATGAAAAAAGCAATTTATAGCTTTATCTATTACCGCCTGTTAGGATGGAAGACAAACGTTACGGTGCCTAATTATGATAAATGCGTGATATGTGCCGCTCCACACACAACCAACCTTGATTTATTTATTGGAAAACTATTTTATGGTGCTATAGGCCGTAAGACAAGTTTCATGATGAAAAAAGAATGGTTTTTCTTTCCGCTTGGCGTTTTTTTCAGAGCAGTTGGCGGAATTCCCGTTGATCGCAGTCGAAAAACTTCGCTAGTAGATCAGATGGTTCATAATTTTGCTGAATATAAAAAGTTTAATTTGGCTATCACTCCCGAAGGAACCCGCAAAGCGAATCCAAACTGGAAAAAAGGCTTTTATTTTATAGCCTTGAAAGCCCAGGTTCCTATCGTCCTGATTGGTATTGATTACAGCAAGAAAACAATCTCTGCAACGAAAGCCATCATGCCGTCAGGAGATATTAATAAGGACATGAAAGAAATCAAACTTTATTTCAAGGATTTCAAAGGAAAACATCCGGAGAATTTTGCTCTTGGAGAGCTTTAAATTCAATTATTAAGTATCCAGTATTAAGTATTAATCGTAGCTTACAACATACAATTTGAGCGCATGGTATAATACTTAATACTTAAAACCTAATACTTAGTTAGTATGGAGTCTATCCGTATTTCCATCATACAAACCGATATTGTTTGGGAAAATAAACAAGAAAATCTCCGTTTACTCCACGAAAAGCTGCAAAGTCTTCGCGGAATAACGGAGATTGTTGTTTTACCGGAGATGTTTTCCACCGGATTCAGCATGCAGAGTAAAATGCTGGCAGAACCGAACTCCGGAGCAACCATTACAACACTCAAACAATGGGCTGCCCAATTTCAGCTAGCCATTTGTGGAAGTTATATAGCAACTGAAAACGACCAGTTCTATAATCGGGCCTTCTTCCTGACACCGGAAGGAGAAGAATTCTATTATGACAAACGTCACCTGTTTCGTATGGGAAGGGAAGCAGAACATTTTTCGGCCGGTGATAAACGACTTATCATCCCCTATCGTGGATGGAATATCTGCCTGTTAGTTTGCTATGATCTCCGTTTTCCCGTATGGAGCCGGAACGTAAACAACGAGTACGACCTTTTAATATATGTAGCCAACTGGCCTATCCCCCGCCGTCTGGTCTGGGATACTCTGCTCCGGGCTCGTGCTTTGGAAAATCAATGCTATGTATGCGGTGTCAACAGGGTGGGCATAGACGGATATCAGCTTACATATAATGGAGGAAGCAAAGTTTATTCTGCTTTCGGAGAAGAAATCGGCTCATTTCCAGATGAAAAGGAAGGAATAGCTACTGTGAGTCTTAATCTGAACACTCTCAACCAATTCAGAGAGAAGTTCCCGGTATGGAAAGATGCAGACGAATTCCATCTGTAACATTGGCAAAATAACAAATGTTAAAAACAGAATCTTGCAGCAACAATACCTAGAACTCGGTAGTTAATTATATAGACTTCTTTTGTATCTTTGTCGTGAAAATACAGTCGTAAGGACGCTAATCTTACATAACTTAATTAACAACTTTATGAAAACAAATCTTAGTTCTCAAATCAGTCTCCACCGGGTCTCCCCCAGATACTACAGACCGGAGAATGCATTTGAAAAATCAGTCTTGACAAGACTCGAGAAAATTCCTACGGACATCTACGAATCCGTAGAAGAAGGTGCTAACTATATTGCGCGCGAAATAGCACAAACCATCCACGAAAAACAAAAGGCAGGACGTTTCTGTGTATTGGCTCTCCCCGGAGGTGATTCACCCAGCCACGTATATACCGAGCTTATCCGTATGCATAGGGAAGAGGGTCTTAGCTTCCGCAATGTGATCGTATTTAATATGTATGAGTATTATCCGTTGTCTCCCGATGCTATCAACAGCAACTTCAATGCTTTGAAGAATATGTTGCTGGATCACATAGACATTGACAAGCAGAATATATTCACTCCCGATGGAAGCATTGCCAAAGATACTATCTTTGAATATTGCCGCCTGTACGAACAACGCATTGAAAGCTTCGGAGGCATTGATATTGCTTTGTTAGGTATCGGTCGTGTAGGTAACATTGCATTCAACGAACCGGGTTCCCGACTGAACTCTACCACTCGTCTGATTTTGTTGGATAACGCATCACGCAATGAGGCATCCAAGATTTTCGGAACGTTGGATAATACTCCGATCAGTTCTATTACAATGGGAGTAGCCACTATTCTTGGTGCAAAGAAAGTGTATCTGCTTGCCTGGGGCGAGAATAAAGCAGCTATGATTAAAGAATGTGTGGAAGGTGCAATCACTGACACAATTCCTGCTTCTTACCTGCAAACTCACAACAATGCACATGTGGCTCTCGATCTTTCAGCAGCCATGAACTTAACACGTATCCAACGTCCGTGGTTAGTCACTTCTTGCGAATGGAACGATAAGTTAATTCGTAGCGCTATTGTTTGGTTGTGTCAGCTGACCGGCAAACCGATTCTGAAGTTGACGAATAAAGACTATAATGAAAACGGTTTGAGTGAGCTTTTGGCGCTTTATGGTTCTGCATACAATGTAAATATCAAAATCTTCAATGATTTACAGCACACCATTACCGGATGGCCGGGTGGTAAGCCTAATGCTGATGATACCTATCGTCCGGAACGCGCAAAACCGTATCCGAAACGTGTGGTCATCTTCTCTCCGCATCCGGATGATGATGTTATTTCAATGGGTGGTACGCTTCGCCGCTTGGTAGAGCAAAAGCACGAAGTACACGTAGCTTACGAAACTTCCGGTAATATCGCCGTAGGTGACGAAGAAGTTGTTCGTTTCATGCATTTCATCAATGGATTCAATCAGCTCTTCAATAACAGCGAAGATTTGGTTATCAATGAAAAATATATAGAAATACGTAATTTCCTGAAGGAGAAGAAAGACGGTGATATGGACAGCCGTGATATTCTGACTATCAAAGGTCTGATTCGTCGCGGTGAAGCCCGTACAGCTTGTACTTATAATAATATACCGCTGGAACGTTGCCACTTCCTCGATCTGCCATTCTATGAAACAGGTAAGATTCAGAAAAACCCGATCAGTGAAGCAGACGTAGAAATTGTACGCAACTTGCTCCGTGAAATAAAACCTCATCAGATTTTTGTTGCTGGTGACTTAGCCGACCCACATGGAACTCACCGTGTATGTACAGATGCTGTATTTGCTGCTGTCGATCTTGAAAAAGAAGAAGGTGCCAAATGGCTGAAAGACTGTCGTATCTGGATGTACCGTGGTGCATGGGCTGAATGGGAAATCGAGAATATTGAAATGGCAGTGCCTATCAGTCCGGAAGAACTTCGTGCAAAACGTAACTCTATCCTGAAACATCAGTCGCAAATGGAAAGCGCTCCGTTCCTGGGTAACGACGAACGTTTGTTCTGGCAACGTAGTGAGGATCGTAACCGTGGTACAGCTACTTTGTACGATCAGTTGGGACTGGCTTCTTACGAAGCAATGGAAGCATTTGTAGAATATATTCCATTATAAGAGTAATCATTCTTAATTAAGAGAATATAAAACAATGAAAGAAGAGTGGGAAGTTTCGATACTCCTCGCTCTTTTTTGTTTATTTTTGCGGGGAGAATTAAACGCAGATTAACGCAGATTTTCGCAAAGAAAAATAGAATAAAACAATCTGCGATAATCCGTGATAATCTGCGTTTAGCAAAAAAGCAAAAAGTATGAAGAAAATAATAGTATTTTTTCTAGGCCTTACATTCAGTGCAACTTTTCTTTTTGCGCAGGATATTGAAAGGAATGTAAAAGAACGGTTAACAGATTATTTCGGCAAATATACCGCAACAGCTAAAATCAGCACCCCTAAACTGAATAGCTTCGATATTAATTACGACCGTAAGACGATTGCAATCTATGCATCGGAGAGCTTCGCCTATCAGCCTTTCCGACCGGAAACTGTAGAAAACATTTATAATCAAGTAAAAGAGTTGCTTCCGGGTCCCGTTCATTATTACCAACTCACCATTTATGCGGATGGGAAACCCATTGAAGATTTGGTACCTAATTTCTACCGGAATAAGAAAAAGGATAAAGAGCGGTTATCCTTAAATGTAGATTATAAAGGAGCTCCCTGGGTGAAAAACACCTCACGTCCTAATGAAATCTCACGCGGACTACAAGACCGCCACATTGCAATCTGGCAAAGCCACGGCAACTATTTCAAAAATGATAAAAACGAATGGGGATGGCAACGTCCCCGATTATTCTGCACCACAGAAGATATGTTCACTCAATCTTTTGTCCTTCCTTATGTAATTCCAATGCTGGAAAATGCAGGAGCGATTGTCTATACTCCCCGCGAACGAGATACACAAAAGAATGAAATCATTGTAGATAATGATACCCCCAATGCTTCCCTTTATTTGGAAATGGGGGGTAAAAAGATTAATTGGGCAAATGCTCCGGTAAGAGGATTTGCTCAGAAGAAAACAATCTATAAAGAGGAAGAAAATCCTTTCACTGACGGGACCTGTCGTTTTATTCCGACAGAGAGAAAGAAAAAGAAGAATAAAGACCAGGTATTTGCCGAATGGGTGCCTACTCTGCCGGCAACAGGCAAGTATGCTGTTTATGTTTCCTACCAGACATTACCCAACAGTGTAAGCGACGCCAAATATCTGGTATTTCATAACGGTGGAGTTACCGAATTCAAAGTAAACCAAAAGATAGGTGGAGGCACATGGGTTTATCTCGGCACTTTTGAATTTGACAAAGGGAACAATGACTACGGCATGGTGGTTCTTAGCAACGAGAGCAGCGAACATGGAGTTGTATGTGCCGATGCAGTACGTTTTGGAGGAGGAATGGGTAACATTGCCCGCGGAGGAAGAATCAGTGGGCTACCGCGTTACTTGGAAGGAGCACGCTACTCTGCTCAATGGGCGGGAATGCCATACGAAGTATATGCCGGACGAAAAGGTGAAAACGACTATACAGACGATATTAACACACGCTCTAACGTTATCAATTATTTATCGGGTAGTTCCGTCTATAACCCACAACAGTCGGGTCTGGGCGTACCTTTGGAAATGACGATGGCATTGCACAGTGACGCCGGATGCAGCAAAACAGACGAACTGATCGGATCACTCGGCATTTACACCACCGATTTCAATAATGGCAAACTGAATGCAGGAACAGACCGGTATGCCTCACGTGATCTGGCAGACATTCTGCTGACACAGATTCAGAAAGATATTTATTCAAGCTACAGCTTGCCGTGGACACGCCGCAGCATGTGGAACCGGAATTATAGCGAAACACGTCTTCCGGCTACGCCTTCTACGATTATCGAACTACTCTCCCACCAGAACTTCGCAGATATGCAGTTAGGACATGATCCGAACTTTAAATTTACAGTGGGACGTGCCATCTACAAAGGTATTTTGCAGTTCATTACCAGCCAGCATGATAAAGAATACATTGTTCAGCCTCTGCCTGTGAGCAATTTCGCCATTCAATTCGGAAAGAAAAAGAATACATTAGAACTTTCATGGAAAGGCGAAGACGATCCGCAAGAACCGACTGCACGACCACGGGAATACATTGTATATACCCGCATCGGTTATGGAGGTTTTGACAATGGCACTTTAGTCAGCAAAACGTCCCACACCGTTAAGATAGAACCGGGACTTGTTTATTCATTCAAAGTAACTGCTGTAAACCGGGGCGGGGAAAGTTTTCCTTCTGAAATCCTCTCCGCTTATAAAGCCAAACGTGAACAGGGAAAAGTCATCATCATCAATGGCTTTGACAGAATCAGCGGTCCGGCGGTCGTTAACACTTCTGATAAAGCTGGATTCGATCTAATGCAAGATCCCGGCGTTCCGTATATATCGAATATTTCATTTTGCGGAGCACAAACCGGCTTCGACCGTACACAAGCCGGTAAAGAAGGAAAAGGAAGTCTGGGGCATAGTGGAAGCGAATTAGAAGGAATGAAAATTGCAGGAAACACGTTCGACTATCCTTTTATTCACGGAAAAGCGATTCAGGCAGCCGGAAAATATAGCTTCGTATCATGCAGCGACGAAGCGGTAGAGAACGGATTGGTTACATTAGAAGATTATCCGGTGGTAGATTATATTTTGGGACTGGAAAAAGAAGATCCTGCAAGTAAAGCATATTACAAGACATTCTCTTCGGCTATGCAACGGATTATGACCAGTTATTGCCAAGCGGGAGGTAACCTGTTTGTCAGTGGTGCTTATGTAGGAAGTGATATGAGTGGAACACAAGGAAACCGGGAGTTTACGGAGAAAATACTGAAATATGGTTATCAAGGTAGCCTGACGGATAAGAGTTCGAATCAGATTAAAGGATTGGGCCGTACTATAACAATCCCACGTCTGCCTAATGAAAGCAGTTATGCTGTACCTGCTGCGGATTGTATTGTTCCCGTAGATACTGCCTTCCCCGTATTTACGTATGCACCCGGCAATCAGAGTGCAGGTATTGCCTACAAAGGAAACTACCGTACTTTTGTATTGGGCTTTCCTTTTGAAAGTATTCAGTCTGAAGCAGACCGGGCAACCATTATGGCAGGCATCCTGGGATTCTTTACTCAAAAATAAAAAATATCCTTTTTTTTTAATCCGTTTTTCATTTTAAATTCTATCTTTGCTACTATAATAACCTTTAAAACTAAAAAACAATGTATACTATACAAGCAAATCCCAGCGGTACACGCAGCATAGAAGTATCTAATGAAAACTTGAGAACAATTGAAAAATATGCTCTGTTCCGTCATCTTATCGACAGTACCGGTATTGTAGATGAAGCAGTTCTGGATAAGTTGAAACTTAATATCCGCTCCCTTATCGCCAGTCAAGAGGAAGACAGTAAAGACTTGCTGGACCTTTGTATCGACGTGATTTATCACAATAATATGAAGGCATTCGGCTTGCAACAGCTCATCAAGCTCTATCTTACCTGGCTCTCCAGTCCGGAAGCGGAAGAAGAGGAGGAATAATGATTACGGTAGATACCTGCGGAATAACAGCATACAGTCCGCTGATTCCTGCAATAAAAGCGATGTGTACTGCCTCTCCGGGTGAAACGATAGAGATTATCATGAACCATGCTGATGCGTTTCAGGATCTAAAGGAATATCTGTCCGAGCAAGGTATCGGCTTCCGTGAAATCTATGACGGAGAACAAATGACATTACAGTTCACAATCCATGGGAAGTTCTAAGAAAGCATCCCAATGATTGGAAGAAAAACATTCTAATGAACGAAGTTAAACATCTCAATGAATAAAATCATTGGGATGTTTTTTATTATCTGTATCTTTGCAGCATGAAAGAATATCGATTGACTGACTGGTTACCCACTACTAAGAAAGAAGTAGAACTTCGAGGATGGAATGAATTGGATGTCATTCTATTCAGTGCTGATGCATATGTGGATCACCCTTCTTTTGGTGCTGCCGTTATCGGACGCATTCTCGAAGCGGAAGGTTTGAAAATAGCCATCGTTCCCCAACCTAACTGGCGTGACGACCTGCGTGACTTCAAGAAGTTGGGACGTCCACGGCTATTCTTTGGTATCTCCGGCGGATGCATGGACTCGATGGTTAATAAATATACCGCCAACAAACGCCTACGCAGTGAAGATGCTTATACTCCGGACGGCCGACCGGATATGCGTCCGGACTATCCTTCCACGGTTTATAGCCAAATACTAAAAAAACTTTTTCCGGATGTTCCAGTAGTCATTGGAGGAATCGAAGCTAGTTTAAGGCGATTGAGTCATTACGATTATTGGCAGGACAAAGTACAAAAGAGTATTTTGTGCGACAGCGGAGCAGATCTACTCATTTACGGAATGGGGGAAAAACCTCTTGCAGATCTGGTGAAGAATATGAAAAGTCTGCTCACCACTGAAGAACCTGTACTGACAAGCAGCAAATTCAAAACGATTATCGGGTCTGTGCCCCAGACAGCCTATCTTTGTCGTGCAACAGAATGGATATCTGCCGAAGACGATCTTCAACTTTATTCACACGAAGAATGTTTGGCAGATAAAAAGAAACAGGCTAGTAATTTCCGACATATCGAAGAAGAATCCAACAAATATTCGGCTTCACGAATCACACAAGCAGTAGGAAATAAGATAGTTGTAGTCAATCCTCCCTATCCTCCGATGAGCCAGAAAGACCTCGATCATTCGTTTGATTTACCATATACCCGCCTGCCTCATCCAAAATACAAAGGGAAACGGATTCCGGCATACGATATGATTAAATTTTCCATCAACATTCACCGGGGATGTTTTGGTGGCTGTGCATTCTGTACCATTTCCGCCCATCAGGGAAAGTTTATTGTCAGCCGAAGCAAAGAGTCTATACTGAAAGAGGTAAAAGAAGTTATTCAGTTACCCGATTTCAAGGGATATTTAAGTGATTTGGGAGGTCCTTCTGCTAATATGTATCAGATGAAGGGGAAAGATGAAGCTATTTGCAAAAAATGTAAACGACCGTCATGTATTCACCCGAAAGTTTGTCCGAATTTGAATACCGATCACCGCCCTTTACTGGATATTTACCATGCTGTGGATACCTTGCCCGGAATCAAAAAATCGTTTATCGGTAGCGGTGTACGCTATGACCTGTTACTTCATCAAAGCAAAGATGAAGCTATCAACCGTAGCACTGCCGAATATACCCGTGAATTGATAGTCAATCATGTGAGTGGCCGGTTAAAAGTAGCTCCGGAACATACCAGTGACCGGGTATTATCCGTAATGCGCAAACCTTCTTTTGAGCAATTTGAAACATTCAAAAAGATATTCGACCGCATCAACCGGGAAGAAAATCTGCGTCAACAACTGATTCCGTATTTTATCTCTTCGCATCCCGGATGCAACGAAGAAGATATGGCGGAACTTGCCGTTATCACTAAACGTCTGGACTTCCACCTGGAACAAGTGCAGGACTTCACTCCTACTCCGATGACAGTGGCTACCGAAGCTTGGTATAGCGGATTCCATCCATACACGCTAGAACCGATATTCAGTGCCAAAACCCAACGGGAGAAACTTGCACAACGACAGTTCTTTTTTTGGTATAAACCAGAAGAACGAAAAAACATCATCAATGAGTTGAGACGTATCGGACGTTCAGATTTGATAGACAAGTTATACGGAAAAAAAAGATAAATTCTTAAAAAGGGGCTTTATCAGGATCTTGACGAGTATCAAAAATAGCTTCCACAAGAATATATTCTTCAAGCACTCTATAATATACCTTAAAGTAATCACAATGAAAAACACGTATATTAGGCACAGAAGTAGCTTTGTATATATATGGATATTTGGCAACTAACTTCAGAACATCGTTTATCATTGTATAGATAGAACGACTATATTTGGAATTTCCGTTTCTTACACGATAGAAAGTCAAAATCCGCCGCAAAACAATTGTAGCAGTTTCTGTCCACACAATCTTTAATCGAGCCATTGTTTCACCTGCTTATCGACCTCTTCTTGAGTATACAACCGGCCTTCTTCATAATCCTTTTCCGAACGCATGATAATCTCTCTTTCATATTCCGTAGGGATATAAAGACTCATATCAGAAGTTGTCCTTTGATAAGCAGCTATCGGTTCATTAACCTGTTGTTCCGGCGTCTCATTTTCCTGTGGTTCATATTTTGCAGCCATATCTGTAATACCTAAATTATTATGAGTTCAAAGATAAACAGACTTATGTAATAAAACAAACTTATTCTTTTGAATCTCATTAAAAAACATAAATTATCAGAGTCCACTTATCATTGCAAAGCCACAATCTCCTGCAACACACTGACTGCCGTTTCCACATTAGTAACATCCTTAATCAGCATACTCCGTCTGCCGTTCTGTTCACGCAAATCACAACGACGGGTATATTTCATCATATAGTCTATCACTTTACCAAAAGCCTTACTTTGATAGAACGGACTATCCGGATTGGAAACAAAGAACAAGGTCATCCGCCCACCTTTCAGGAAGATTTTCTCTGCACCCAAACGGGCTGCAAGACGGCGTAGAGGCACAATACGGAGTAGTTCTTCCGTTTCCCGGGGAACCGGTCCGAAGCGGTCTTCCAGACGAGCACGGAAAGCTTCCACATCTTTGTCCAATGTCAGTCCATCCAGTTCACGATAGAGCAACATACGTTCGCTGCTGCCTGTTACGTAGTTGGCAGGTAACAATAGTTCGAGGTCGCTTTCTACCTGACACTCGTCTACAAACTCTTCTCCACTAATTTGTCCTTCGCCCTTGATTTCATCCGCATACAGTTCAGCAAACTCGTCTGTCTTTAACTCATGGACAGCTTCAGTAAGAATTTTCTGATATGTCTCATATCCCAAATCAGCAACAAATCCGCTTTGTTCGGCTCCAAGCAGATTTCCAGCTCCACGAATATCCAAATCCTGCATGGCGATATGAATACCACTTCCCAAATCACTAAAGTTTTCAATTGCTTGAAGACGTCGTCTTCCTTCGGCTGTCAAACTACCTAACGGAGGAGCCAGCAGATAACAAAAAGCTTTCTTATTACTACGTCCTACCCGTCCACGCATCTGATGGAGATCACTCAATCCAAAGTTTTGCGCCTGATTGATAATGATAGTGTTGGCATTCGGAATATCAATACCACTTTCGATGATTGTAGTTGCCAAGAGTACATCATAGTCGTAGTTGACAAAATCCAGAATAATCTTCTCCAACTCTGTCGGTTCCATCTGTCCATGTCCAATTGCTACACGACAATCCGGGATATGACGTTCGATCATCGCTTTCAATTCCGGCAAGTTCGCAATCCGGTTATTGACAAAGAAGACTTGACCGTTGCGGCTCATCTCAAAATTGATGGCATCCGTTATCACCTCGTCATTAAAAGTATGCACTTCGGTCTGAATCGGATAGCGGTTGGGTGGCGGAGTAGAAATCACACTCAAGTCGCGTGCACCCATCAATGAAAATTGAAGGGTACGGGGAATTGGAGTAGCAGTCATAGTCAGTGTATCCACATTCACTTTCAACTGACGCAGCTTTTCTTTGACAGAGACTCCAAATTTCTGTTCTTCGTCCACAATCAACAATCCCAAGTCTTTAAACTGGACATCTTTTCCCAAGATACGGTGGGTACCTATCAGAATACCGACATCTCCATCTTTCAATCCCTTCAATACAGCTTTGGTCTGTGCGGCAGTACGTGCGCGGCTTAAATATTCCACCCGGCACGGTAATCCTTTCAAACGCTCACGGAAAGTCTGAAAATGCTGGTAAGCAAGTACTGTTGTCGGAACCAGAACGGCTACTTGTTTATTATCGGCAACGGCTTTGAAAGCCGCACGTATCGCTATCTCGGTTTTTCCAAATCCTACATCTCCGCAGACCAGACGATCCATCGGACGGTCACTTTCCATATCTGCCTTGACATCAATCGTCGCCTTGCTCTGATCCGGTGTATCTTCATAAATAAAGGATGCTTCCAGCTCACGCTGCAAGAAACTATCGGGACTGTAAGAGAAACCTTTTTCCTGACGACGCTGCGAATACAATTTTATCAAATCGCGGGCAATGTCCTTGATTTTACTCTTCGTACGTTCTTTCAGTTTCTCCCATGCACCTGTACCTAATTTGTTAAGCCGGGGAGCCTCTCCTTCTTTACCTTTATATTTGGAAACCTTATGCAGGGAATGAATAGAGACGAACACCACATCTTCATTTTGAAACACCAGTTTCAAAACCTCTTGCGTAGTATCACCATTCGGAATACGTACCAAGCCGGAAAAACGTCCGATACCATGATCCGTATGCACCACATAGTCTCCCGGAGTGAACTGATTCAGTTCTTTCAAGGATAGTGCCACTTTTCCCGAACGGGCTTTATCACTTTTCAGATTATATTTATGAAAACGATCAAACAACTGATGATCTGTGAAGATACAGAGCCGCAGTGTGTTATCTACAAAACCTTCGTGAATGGTACGTTCTACAGGAGTAAAATTAATCTGATCACCCCGATCTTCAAAAATAGCTTTGATACGATCTGTTTGCTTCATGCTGTCACTGCAGATAGATAGCGAATAGCCCTTTTCCAGATAATCCTTGAAAGAAGAAGCTACCAGATCGAAATTCTTATGAAAGATAGGCTGGGCAGATGTATTGAAAGTAACGCTGGCATTGGGTGTTCCGGTCGGTTTATTACCAAATTCCAACCGGCGGAAATCGAGTGCCCGTACAGTAAACTCACTGCCGTCTATCAATTTCCCTTCCAATGTAATGCCACCATTCTCTTCGGCCTCCTGAACGGCTATTGCCTGTGGAGTCAGCGCCTCATCGTGTACCACCTGGATTCGCTCGCGCAACCAAAGAAAATCACGCATTGCCAAAGTAGTCTCTTTCGGGATGAAATCCAGAAAAGAAGTCGTTACATCACCTGTCACCGCCAAATCGGGAACAATAGACACTCCATCTTTCTTCTCACGGGATAATTGAGATTCCACTTCAAAGGTACGAACACTTTCCACTTCATCACCAAAGAAATCGATGCGATAAGGATATTCCGAAGCAAAAGAGAAAACGTCGATAATACTACCGCGAACAGCATATTGTCCCGGTTCATATACGTAGTCTACATATTCAAAACCATAACTATGCAACACATCGGTGATGAAAGTGGTATCCACTTTCTCTCCTACATTCAACTTCAGCGTTTTATTACTCAATTCCTTGCGCGACACCACTTTCTCCGCCAATGCATCCGGGTACGTAACGATACATAATCCCTCTTCCCCCTTTTGCAAGCGGCTAAGTACTTCTGTGCGCAAAATCTCATTGGCCGCATCTTTTTGTCCATACTTGATGGAGCGACGGAATGAAGATGGAAAGAACAATACTCTTTCCGTACCCAATATCTGCGTCAAGTCGTGATAGAAATATCCGGCTTCTTCAAGATCACCTAAAATAAATACAAACGGGCAACCACCCTCTTGCACCAGTACAGAAGAAAAAAGAGAAGCGGCAGATGCACACAGTCCTCCGCAAAAAACAGTCTGAACGGAAGTGTCCTTCAACAAGCGCTTCATTACTGCCATATTGGGATGGGCAGCATATTGTTGTTGCAACTCAGTTATTGTCATACCTATAAAATTTCCCCGCAAAATTACAAAAAAGATTGGGAGTATGCACCCAAAGAACAGAAGTATTATAATAAGGTATCTGCCGGACATTACTTAGATGTGGGGCGAGTGCCGTTAAGCCGTGGGATAAACGTCCGTGAGCCGTGGGATGAGCACTGCTAAGGCGTGGGCTAACCCCAAGCGAGGTGCGGGCTTAGTTCAGACAACATGCCGTCTTATTCCGAATGGGGCATGAAACACGTTAAATTTTCCTTAGTTCAGCTATAACTAAAGGAAAAAGAACTACTTTTGTTTCTAAATTTTATAGTATCTATATGCAGACATCGGATAGCATTGTAATTATCCCCACCTATAATGAACGGGAGAACATAGAAAATATCATCCGTGCCGTTTTCGGCCTTCCCCAAGTATTCCATATTCTGGTCATAGAAGACGGCTCTCCGGACGGGACAGCAGCCATCGTAAGAAAACTGCAACAAGAATTTCCCGAACAGCTTTTTATGATAGAACGTAAAGGAAAACTAGGACTGGGTACTGCCTACATTACCGGATTTAAATGGGCACTGGAACACGCATACGAGTATATTTTTGAAATGGATGCAGACTTCAGTCATAATCCGAATGATTTACCCCGTTTGTATCAGGCTTGTTCGAAACAAGGAGGAGATGTATCTATCGGTTCCCGTTATGTCAGCGGAGTGAATGTAGTGAATTGGCCGATGGGACGGGTATTGATGTCATACTTCGCCTCTAAATATGTGCGGTTTATCACCGGAATACCTGTACATGACACCACTGCCGGATTTGTTTGCTACCGCCGTCAGGTATTGGAAACGATCGATTTAGATCATATTCGCTTTAAAGGATATGCCTTTCAGATTGAAATGAAATTCACTGCTTACAAGTGTGGTTTCAAAATTATCGAGGTTCCCGTTATCTTCATTAATCGTGAATTAGGGACTTCTAAAATGAATAGCAGCATCTTTGGAGAAGCCATATTTGGTGTGATAAAATTAAAAGTAAATAGTTGGTTCCATAAATTCCCACAAAAGAAATGAAACGTACACTGATTCAAAACGCCGTTATTGTCAACGAAGGAAGAAAAGTTCTGGGTTCAGTAGTAATCGAGAATGAAAAGATAGCCGAAATATTGGTTGGTGAAGAAAACGCAACTGCCCCCTGCGACGAGATTATAGACGCAACCGGGTGTTATCTTTTGCCGGGTGCCATCGACGAACATGTGCATTTCCGCGATCCCGGACTGACTCATAAGGCAGATATCACCACAGAAAGTCGTGCTGCGGCAGCAGGAGGTGTCACCTCTATCATGGATATGCCCAATACCAATCCGCAAACTACTACATTGGAGGCTTTGGAGGAAAAATTTGTTCTGTTGGGTGAAAAGTCAGCAGTCAACTATTCCTGCTACTTCGGAGCAACGAATAATAACTATACCCAGTTTGCACAACTGGATAAACACCGGGTTTGTGGAGTGAAGTTATTTATGGGGTCAAGCACCGGCAATATGCTGGTAGACCGGATGGCCAGTCTGCGTAATATATTCGGTGGAACCGATCTGCTCATCGCTGCTCATTGTGAAGATCAGGGAATTATCAAAGAAAATACGGATAAATATAAGAAAGAATACGGAGACGATGTACCTTTGGCTCTTCATCCGCTCCTTCGTTCGGAAGAAGCTTGCTATCGTTCATCCGAACTGGCAGTGCAGTTGGCACGTGAGACAAACGCCCGCCTGCACATCATGCATATTTCCACAGCTAAAGAGTTGAGCCTGTTTTCTAACGTACCTTTGGTACAAAAAAAGATCACGGCAGAAGCCTGTGTTTCTCATCTGCTCTTTACGGAAGAGGACTATCAGACACTGGGTGCCCGCATCAAATGCAACCCTGCCATTAAGACAGCGCAAGACCGGAAAGCTTTGCAAGAGGCTGTCAATAGCGGTATGATTGATGCTATTGCCACAGATCATGCCCCACATTTACTTAGCGAAAAAGAAGGCGGTGCCTTAAAAGCAATGTCCGGAATGCCGATGATTCAGTTCTCACTCGTCAGCATGTTGGAGTTGACAGAAAAAGGAGTGTTTACTATCGAAAAAGTAGTAGAAAAGATGGCTCATGCTCCTGCGCAGATGTATGAGATACAAAACAGAGGATTCATTCGCAAAGGCTATCAGGCTGACCTGGTATTAGTCCGTCCCGGAAGCGAATGGACTGTAACAACCGATTGTATTCTAAGCAAATGTAAATGGAGCCCATTAGAGGGACACACATTCGACTGGAAAGTAGAGAAAACATTTGTAAACGGACATCTGTTATATAACAACGGAGAAATAGACGAGACTTATTGCGGACAGGAATTAAGATTCAGATAAACAGCAGCTCGCCTTCAACAAGCCTATGAGTACCATTTTGTCTTATAAAATACATACAGTCACTCCCTACATCAACTGGATTTACTTTTTCCACGCATGGGGGTTCCAGCCACGTTTTGCAGCCATCGCCAACATTCATGGATGTGATGCCTGCCGTGCTTCGTGGCTGACAACTTTCCCGGAAGAAGAGCGTAATAAGGCTTCCGAAGCAATGCAGCTATTCAAAGAGGCCAACCGGATGCTCGATCTGCTCGACCGGGATTATGAAGTAAAGACCATCTTCAAGCTTTGCAAGGCAAACTCTGACGGGGATAACCTGATTATTGAGAAAGAAAAAGACCGGTTCATCACTTTTCCTTTACTGCGCCAGCAAACGCCGAAAAGAGACGGTAGTCCTTTTCTTTGTCTAAGTGACTTTATCCGCCCGATCTCTTCCGGCATCCCGGATACCATCGGTGCTTTTGCCTCTTCCATTGATGCAGACATGGAAGGATTGTACGAACAGGACCCTTATAAACACCTGCTTGTCCAAACCCTCTCCGACCGACTGGCAGAAGCAGCAACAGAAAAGATGCATGAATATGTGCGCAAAGAAGCGTGGGGATATGCCAAAGACGAGAATTTAGGCATAGCGGACTTACTGGTCGAAAACTATCAAGGCATTCGCCCTGCTGTCGGCTACCCGTCTTTACCGGATCAATCTGTCAACTTCCTGTTGGATGAACTGTTGGACATGAAGCAGATAGGCATTTCGCTGACCGAAAACGGAGCTATGTACCCGCACGCTTCTGTTTGCGGGCTTATGTTCTCACACCCGGCTTCCGAATACTTCTCCGTCGGAAAGATTGGAGAAGACCAATTGGAAGATTATGCCCGCCGTCGGGGAAAAAGTATCGAAGAAATGTGTAAGTTTCTGGCAGCTAATCTCCAATAGCCCTTATTCTCCTGTGATTTTTCTCCTTTTCTCACGACTAACTAACCAGAAAAGTAATCATAGATTCCATGAGAGAACAAACAGCAGAGGTTAGCGCCCCTATTGAGCAAGAGTTTTTATCGGTGATCCGCGAATATGAACGGGTGATCTACAAGGTATGCTATCTGTATGCCAATCCCAATGCTCCTCTCAATGATCTGTATCAGGATGTGGTATTGAACCTTTGGAAAGCCTATCCCAAATTCAGAAAAGAATGTAAGGTTTCCACTTGGATTTACCGTATTGCCCTCAACACCTGTATCAGCTTCTATCGTAAAGAAAAGAATGTGCCGGAAATAGTCAGCCTCACCAGAGATACTGACTGGGCCATAGAAGCACACGACCCGATCAACGAAATGCTGAAACAGCTCTATCAGATGATTAACCAACTGGGACAACTCGACAAATCAATTATCCTGCTTTATCTCGAAGACAAAAGTTACGAGGAAATAGCAGAAATCACCGGACTGACGGTTACCAATGTAGCGACCAAACTAAGTCGCATCAAAGACAAACTTAAAAGAATGAAAAAGGAGGAATAAGATATATGGAACTGGAAGAACTGAAAAAATCTTGGAATGCCCTGGATGAACACTTGAAAGACAAAGAGTTCATCAAAGAAGAAGAGCTTGAAAAGCTGATAAGGCACGCGGACAAAGGTATCCATGCCATTGCCAGACTGAACATCAAGCTTATTCTGATTTCTCTGCCGATACTGATCTTATTTTTAGCGGAGGTACTGTTGCACAACAGATTGAACCCGATCTATATCATTATCATTTTCGCATGGATTCCTGCCCTTTGCTGGGATATCGTCACCACCCGTTTCCTCCAACGGACACAAATAGACGAGATGCCTTTGGTAGAAGTAATCAGCCGCGTGAACCGTATCCATCGATGGACCATCAGGGAACGATTGATTGCTATTGCCTTTCTCCTGGTCCTGGCTATACTTTCATTTATCTACTGGCAAGTGTGGCAATATGGAATGGGCATGATTGCTTTCTTCATCCTGTTATGGGGCGGAGGACTGGGATTGATCTTATGGATTTACCGCAAGAAGTTCTTAAATCGTATCCACGAAATCAAAAAGAATTTAAACGAACTGAACGAATTAATGTAAAAGAATCCAACCTGAATAATTCATACTAAGTAGTAAGGAGTGTGCTTACCCCACCACGGTAAGCACACTTTTTCCATTCACTTTCTTATGTACCTGCACCTGAACAGAAATCCGTTCACTCATCTCCTGCACATGAGAGATTACTCCTATTTTCCGCCCCTGCATCTGTAATTGTTCCAATGCTTCCATCGCTGTACGCAAACTTTCCGCATCCAAAGAGCCGAAACCTTCATCAATAAAAAGAGATTCAACTTTCAGATTATTACTTGACAAGGAAGACAAACCTAAAGCCAGTGCCAAAGAAATCAGGAACGATTCACCTCCTGAAAGAGAGTACACGGTCCGTATTTCATCACACATATCGCAATCTATTACCTGAAGTGCCAACGTATCGGGTACCTGTTGCAGCTTATAGCGTTTAGAGAGATAGGATAAATGTTTATTGGCATGAAGCAACAACAAATTCAAAGTATAACTTTGAGCAATCACTTTAAATTTCGCTCCATCCGCACTGCCAATCAGTTTATTCAATTTTGCCCAACGTTCGGCAACAGTTTGTTTCTCTGCCAGTTCCTTCGCAATCTGTTCCACAGTCAGTTTATTCTTTGCTTGTTGTAGCAGGCGGGCTTCCATAGTAGAAAGGGCACGTTCTATATTCAGGTTTTCTTCCTGTTGCTTCTTTATTATTTCGGGAAGCAGTTCGGGAGACTCTATCTTTTTATACTGTTCTTGCAACTCTCCTATAGCCAGTGCAATTTGCTTCATCTCTCCTTGCAAACCGGAAAGCCGGTTGTGTACCGCCTCTACTTCTTTACGTGCTTTCTCCAAAGCGAGATTCAGCTCTTTCTCTCTTTTTGCTACGGCAGCTTCCGCTTCATCCGCACTTTTTCCTTTCAATAGCTGAGAACGTTCCTGACGAAGCACATTCAGCGCTTTCTCTATCACTTCAAATCTCTTTAGTTCGGCCGAAGCAGCATTCTGTAAGATTACCAGCTGTTCTTTGGCAGACGATACTTTCTGCATAGCCAAACGACAGAGAGAAACATTCTCACGGAGGGCTTCACAATGTGCACGCATCTTTTTAATTTCTTCATCGCCGCGCTGCCATTCTGCATAAAGATTACGATATTCCAAAATACGTTCTGCCAGTTCCGCCAAACGGTGTTGTATTTGCTCTTCGTTTCCGGTTTCAATCCCTGCTTTATATAATGCCGCCAACTGTTCCGCGATCTGTCCGTCCACCGTTTTTTGATGCGCCAAATCACGTTGCAGAGCAATGCTCCGGTTATTCATCTGCTGGCAGTTGGCTGCTGCCACATTATACTCCTGCTCAATACTCCGGAAAAGAGTATCTACTACCTCCTGCTCCTGATGATAAGGATGCGCTGTGCTACCGCAAACCGGACAAGCCTCCCCTTCCTGTAATTGCCGGCGCAATGCTTTCACGTCTTTTCCCACTGCCATACGTGCATTTTCGTAAAGACGTTGAGTAACTTTCAATGCGGTTTCTTGCTCCGTCAATTGTTTCAGACAATCGCCCACTTCTTTCTCCAGTCTTTCTATTTCCGTCTTTGCTTTCGTCTGCGTTTCCGTTAATTGCCGGATATTCTGCTGACGAGTCAACTCCTTTTGCAACTTCACCTGTTCTTCGGCCAATAACGGATATCCGAAAGAATTTAAGCGCAATAAACGTTCCTCATTCGTACTTGTAGCGGCAGCCAGTTTGCTTTCTTCTTGCCGTAGAATCTCTTCCACCTGTTCAAGTTGCAGTGTTTCTTCTATCCCTACATGGCTTAATAAGCGGTTCAGAGAAGAATAAGACACCTGTAATTGTTCCGCAGCCACTCGCATTTTTTGTTCCTGCTCCGCCACCTGCCTGTTAGCCGCTTGTAAAATCTGCTGCGACTGTATATAGCTGCTTTGTTGAGACTGTATCTGTACATCCAATTGACGTGCTTTCTTCAAGTCTGGCTGTATGGCCTCCCATTGTGCCTTAAAATGCACCAGTCCTTCCTCTTGGGAAGCCAATGCACCCTGCAGAACTTTCTCCCTAGCCTGTTCCTCCTGTTCTTCCTGCTGCTTTTTCTTCCAAAGTTCTTCCTGTATTTTTAATGAACGAACCACATTCAGTTGTTCATTCTGTTCTGCCAGCAGTTTAATCCCTAATGCACGCTTTTCAGTCGATAGTTCTTTCTCTTTTTGCAGAGCAAGCAGCTCTTCTTCCGGCATCAATTCGATCACATTCATTCGATTCTGAATCAAGGTCACCTCTTCTTGTGCCGCCTTATTCCGGGCATAGACCTCTTGAGAAATCCGGGAATACACGCCGGTTCCTGTCAACTTCTCCAGTAATTCTGCTTTTGCCGCCCCTTTTGATTTCAGAAATGTGGCAAAATCATTTTGTGCCAATAATACTGTACGGGTGAACTGTTCATACGTCAGGCCAACCAACTCCACCAACTGAATCAACAACTCTTTCTTGGTACCTTGAAATTCTTTCTCCGTATCCAGTTCTTTCACTTCCAGCGTTTGTGGCTGCAAAGAACCGTTTATCTTGTTTCTTGTCCGCCTCACCGACCAACGAGAACGGTAACGCCGTCCGTCAATACCTAAAAAATCGACTTCCGCATAACCATCACTTGTCCCCCGGCGCAGCAAATTTCTAACATCAGACTGATTAATCTGATTGTCTCCCACATCTGCCAGGTTCACATTTTCCACTGAAGTAGCGAAACGGGGAGCCTTATCATACAATGCCAGGCATAAGGCATCTAATAAAGTAGACTTACCTGCACCAGTAGGTCCTGAAATGGCAAAGATACCTGCAGAATGTAATGGTTCTGTCCTAAAATCCACTTCTACCGTTCCTTCTATCGAGGTCAGATTCTTCAATCGTATAGCTAGTATTTTCATTCTTCTTCCTCCTCTTCTTTACGGGTAGCAGCCAGATAGGCCTCTTCAAACAAACCTGTCAGTTCTACAGGCATTTCCACCTGATAAATCTTCTCAAAGGCAGACTGTGCAATCTGTAAAGGAGACATTTCCTGCAATCCCCTCTTCCAGTTTTCATTTTCTTTCGTCGCATTTCCAGTTTCAGTGCGATAGGTAGAAACAATACGCGCCAACCGATAGTTTTTATCTGCCAGTGCATCTTCAATCTCCTGTCGAAGCATGGGTTCCGGTTCCTCTAACAATACCTTTACTTCCAGATATGGGGCTACGGCTTCTGTCTCGGGTAGTTCCTTCAAGGCTTCCAAGATAGCTTCCGGTGAAACAGGTTCTCCGTTCGGGACACTCACCAAAGGTATTAATTTCGGGCATTCCAACCGTTCAATGTCCACGGCACAACCTCCGTCGAAAGTCACCATCACGACTCCATGATGATAATGTTTCTCGGCAAAAGACATCGGAATGGGGCTTCCGGCATACCGTACATTCTCTCTTCCGGACACTCGCTGCGCTTTATGTATATGTCCCAATGCCGTATAAGCTATCTGTTCGGAAAAAGCTTCCGGAGATACGCACTCCAACCCACCAATCACGGTACGCTCGCTATAATCCTTCTCTGCAATCTCCGATCCTGTAGCCTGCAAATGACCGATGGCAAGAATCGCCTGATTCTCCGTCCTTCGCTTCCATAGCCTTTGCAAAAGTTGTGCATAAAGTTCGCGAACTCCCTCCGCATACGGATTGCCTTCCGTTTGCACGGCCGGATAATCTCCCTGACGCAGAAAAGGAACTGCCATGCAAAGCAATTCCACTTCCCCTTTCCGGTTCTTCAGTTCCACAGTCAAATGGTCATAATCGATTTCTCCGCCTGCGAGCTTGCGAACTACCCCTCTGACTTCCGTCCGCATAGCTTGCAACAGAGGCAAAGGAGCTTCCAGGCGTGCTGCCGAATCATGGTTGCCGGCAACAATGACAATCTGCAAATACGGATTCTCCGCTGTCACCCGATAAATAAACTGATAATACATGCTTTGGGATGCAGCGGAAGGGTTGGAAACATCAAAAACATCTCCGGCTATAATCAATGCATCAATCTCTTTCTGACGAATTTCTTCTGCCAGCCAATTCAGGAATACTTCATGTTCTTCCGTGCGATCATAACCAAAAAAGGTTTGTCCCAGATGCCAGTCGGCAGTATGTAATATACGTATCATAATTTTGTAACTATCTCTAATAACAAGAGGCAAAAATAACACAATCAAAAAGATTATATCACATCTGCCTCTCTTTTTTACCAATAATCATGTATATTTGCAGGATAAAAATCCAACCCTATGAAGATACTGTATTATATTTATCAGATTTGCATCGCTTTGCCTATTTTATTAGTGTTGACCATCCTCACGGCAATCGTCACTATTGTAGGTTCTCTCTTGGGAGGAGCCCACATCTGGGGATATTATCCGGGGAAGATTTGGTCACAATTAATTTGTCTGTTTCTGTTGATTCCCGTGAAGATTGAGGGACGTGAAAAGTTGCATGACAAAACTTCCTATATTTTCGTACCTAACCATCAGGGGTCATTTGATATTTTCCTTATTTACGGCTTCATCGGAAGAAACTTTAAGTGGATGATGAAAAAAAGCCTGCGCAAACTGCCGTTTGTAGGAAAAGCCTGTGAGAGTGCAGGACATATCTTTGTAGACAGATCCGGTCCTAAAAAAGTATTGGAAACAATCCGGCAGGCAAAAGACTCATTGAAAGATGGGGTTTCTCTCGTTGTCTTTCCCGAAGGAGCGCGTACATTTACAGGACACATGGGATACTTTAAGAAAGGCGCTTTCCAGTTGGCAGATGATTTACAGTTGGCGGTTGTACCCGTCACCATTGACGGCTCATTCGAAATTCTGCCACGCACAGGCAAATGGATACACCGTCATCGCATGATTCTGACTATTCATGAGCCTATTCCTCCCAAAGGGAAAGGAATGGAAAATATCAAGGCAACCATGGCAGAAGCCTACGCTGCGGTTGAAAGTGCCCTGCCGGAACAATACAAGGGAATGGTGAAAAACGAAGATCAAGACCGATAGTCAGTACATAATCTTATATAAATATGGGGATGCTCACGCACCCCCATATTCCTAACCAGTTTTATGCATCAAACTATTAAATTAAGAAATTCAGATATTTAGATGTTTTGCAAGGTTATGGTTTGGTTTGACATCATTTGTAATTCTTGAAAAGTCAAATTAAAACTTTTATAAATCTCCTTTTCTAAATTCTCTAATGAGAAAGATTCATTTCTGACGCCATTAATCTTCCCTCTAAACCGATTGTTATAATGCTTGCGGAATGTATCCGGAGTAACTAGGCCTCCCAGACCATAATCACCCACTACAATCACCGGCTTTCGGCGCAATACCCCTTCGTAAGCGGTAATCCCCGCACCAATAATCAAATCGGCTTCTTCAATCAGTTTACCGATTTCACTTTCGGAGGATATATAATCCACCTGATACTCTGAAAATTTACTTAATAGAACTCCTACCTTTAGCCTTGTGCGAGAATTAGCTATTCCGACAACAATGCTGGCTTTTTGTTCCATCAACTGCAGTTCGTTACCTCTCCAAGAAGAGGTAGCAGATAATTCATTAGGATTTTTCATATAGCTATTTGGTTTTTGTTGGGTCAAAAGTACAACATGCATCCGAAAACACAAAAAAAGTCACCCGGACAAAATCAGCGCGCCTGATTTCCCGTAAACACCTACAATTCAACAAAATACAGATTAGCGTTCTATTAATGACCCGGACAATTCATTTTTTATTTATCAAAAATCCCTTAAAAACACATTCAAATCTTCTTGTGGAGAAATGCCTAATCGACCTTTCAGCCTTCCTTTTGCTTTGGTAACAGAATCGGAAGAGGTCTGAAAAATACGCGCCAGTTCTTCATTGGTCAGTCCAAATTTAAGAAAGCAACAGATCTCAAGATCATGTTTAGTTAATAAAGGAGTTTTGTCAAGCAACCGGGTAACGTAATTAGAATAGAGTAAATCAAACAGGCTAAACAATTTATAGCGTTCTCCATTAGACAATTTACCTCTTAATGTCCCCTCCTTGATAGCAAGCAGCAGACGAAAAGCGGATATGTACTGTTCAGAAGAGGGTCCGACTGTTAATTCTCCTCCCAGTTCTTTCAACAGTCCCGATAAGGTTTTGTTCTGCATACTTAGAAGTACAATCTTTCCATTCAACTCGCCTACCTTCATTCGATTTTCTTCCAGTATGCGGTTCTCTTCCAGTACTTGATCTTTCAACTCCTGGATTTCTTCCATCTCCTGCTGGTATCGCTTTATCTCCTCTTCATTATCTCTAATCTGGGATTCGATTTCGGCAATCTTCTTCCTGTGATTCTTACTTTTGTAGTAGTAATAACACATATAGAAGGCTATAATCAGGAAAATAATCGTACTGCAAAATATAAAAACCGTACGGTCCACTTTCAATTGCAAATTGTCATTTCGGAGTTTCTCGTTCTCATACTGCTTCTGGAGTTTTGTTATCAACTCCTGCGAATCGACTTCATCCAATACATTCACAATAGAGTCCGCTTTTTCATGGTAGGTAATCGCCTCTTCAAAATTATCAATATCTTTTTCCAGAAAGTATAAATTATTGTACGCATCAATACGGGTATATTCTTTAGAAGAATTGATACTCATCTTAAAATATTTCCGGGCATTCTCTACATCACCCATCTGTATATACAAATAGCCGAGAGACATACACTCCACGTATTTCCTTTCTTCATCCGTTTCTTTTTCATAAGCAGCAAGAAAATAGCGTTCTGACTTTTTCAGTTCTCCCATAGAACGGTACAGTATCCCCAACTCATGTAAAATGGAAACTTCAGACGGATATTGCTTTTCCCTGGCTAGTTCTAAAGCGTAAGTATAATAGAAATAGCAGCTATCCCATTTATTCTGAAACAAATAAGCCCGGCCTATATTTTGCCCGGCTCTGACAAGACTCAAAGAATCTTTCAACTCTTCATAGATCGTATATGACTCCCGAAAATTCTTCAACGACTCCTGATACAATTTCTTTTTCCGGTTAATCATCCCTATCTCATCAGTAGCCATTGCAAACATCTTACAACATTGAATATTCCCGAACATTTCTTTTGCCGAAGACAAAAACGTCAAAGCCTCTTCATCTTTGCCCAATTCACGCAACACTCTTCCATAATAATACTGTGCTTTAGCACGCGTAACAGAGTCACCACGCTCTACAGTATAGTAATTCAGCGCCAGTGCAATCAATGAGTCAGAAGTAAACTTCACATAGTTCTGATCCATCGCCTGCGTCAATAAAAGTGCATAATCCGCCTGCAACTTTCCACGCAATTTTTCAGTATGAGGTATTGACTTTAATAGATACAGAGCTGTATCCGGAAGAGATTCCATGCACATTTCGATCCTCTGGAATGCCGCATCAGGGACCTCCGAATCTCTATGACAAGAAACCGATAAGACTAAAATAAAAAAGAAAGCGGCGTATACCGAAACAGTAGTCGTTTTCACTTTACTTGAGTTTTGTGCAAAAATACACAAAAAACTCAAGTATTACTTATTTGTTGAAGCATTTTGTTCCAATCGTTGATGTTCTTCTATCAACTTCATGTTTTCTCTTGCTTTAGACAGGAACTCTCTAACCAGCTTATTATCTTTAAAAGAATAAGGAGCATCCTTGATTATATCATCAATCTGCGGAGTCATAATGGGATAGGGCAAAGAGCTACAGAGCATCATAAACACACTGGGTCCCAGCACATTTTCGTAATTATCGGAGATGAACGTTTTTACATACTGATTCATCGCTTTCATCAGTGAGTCTCCTTCCACCACCAACTGACCGTGAATTTCATCCAGATCGCCTCCATCCAGTACCATACGGGTTTCCTTCTGCTCCAGTTCACCAATGCTTTCTTCCAATTGGTTTCTTTTGCTGATAAACTCGTACAGTGCATTATTTAAAGATGTTCCGACTGCCTTGAGGTCCGTATTGCTAATGGTAACAGTTATCTTCCCACTTTCCAGCACAATCGGCATTATGCTTTCTTCATCCATATAAAGTGTCACCATCTGTACGGAATCTATTTTCCCTTTCATTGAGAACAGACCATGCACTACTTCAGCTGAATCCAGCTTCACCCACTCTCCATCACGAAGGGACTTAAGATACAACATCTTTCCATCCAGACTATTCACTGAAGAGGTTCCTTCAATCTTGTACTTACTGGTGCAGGAAGTCAAAAACGGAAGCAAAAGCAAAAAAGGCAAAATTTTATTCACGTTCATCTATTCATTAAATTCTGGGTACAAAGGTACAACTGATTCAGAATTCAAAGAAACATTTTATCAATATTTAAATCTTGTAAGACTCTTTTCTTTAATAATCCTTATAAACATAGGTATAAGGCTATTTTTTTCATTTAGTTTATCTAATTTTGCGGTCATGAAAACATCAACATTTGCCCCTTTTGCCAAACCGCTTTATGTAATGGTAAAGCCTGTAGGTGCCGTATGTAATCTAGCATGCGATTATTGCTACTATTTGGAAAAGGCCAACCTATACAAAGACAATCTGAAACACGTAATGAGCGATGAACTTCTGGAAAAGTTTATCGACGAGTACATTAACTCACAAACCATGCCGCAGGTGCTTTTCACCTGGCACGGAGGAGAAACACTGATGCGACCGCTCTCCTTCTACAAAAAGGCGATGGAACTACAAAAAAAGTATGCCCGCGGACGAACGATCGACAACTGCATCCAAACCAACGGAACCATGCTCACCGACGAATGGTGCGAGTTCTTCCGTGAAAATAATTGGCTGGTAGGAGTCTCTATCGATGGTCCCCAGGAGTTTCATGACGAGTATCGCAAAAACAAAATGGGAAAACCCTCTTTTGTGAAAGTGATGCA
This sequence comes from Bacteroides sp. OM05-10AA, assembly GCF_003439055.1. NCBI lineage: Bacteria > Pseudomonadati > Bacteroidota > Bacteroidia > Bacteroidales > Bacteroidaceae > Bacteroides > Bacteroides sp. OM05-10AA. The sequence goes on along the minus strand of NZ_QSUR01000023.1, from coordinate 49,364 downwards.
AGGCATCAATCTTTTGAAAAAACATGGGGTGGAATGGAATGCGATGGCAGTTATTAATGACTTCAATGCCGACTATCCACTAGACTTTTATCGTTTCTTCAAAGAAATCGGTTGTCAGTATATCCAGTTCGCTCCTATCGTTGAACGTATTCTCTCACATGAGGACGGTCGTCATCTCGCTTCTCTTGCAGAAAATAAAGCCGGAACCCTTGCCGATTTTTCGATCACTCCGGAGCAATGGGGCAACTTCCTTTGTGCTCTTTTCGACGAATGGGTGAAAGAAGATGTAGGCAAGTACTATGTACAAATATTCGATTCGACTCTGGCGAATTGGATGGGCGAACAGCCTGGTATATGCACAATGGCAAAGACCTGCGGTCATGCCGGTGTGATGGAATTCAACGGAGATGTTTATTCGTGCGACCATTTTGTATTTCCCGAATATAAATTAGGTAACATTTATAGTAAAACTCTGGTGGAAATGATGCATAGCGAGCGTCAGCACAATTTCGGGAACATGAAATATCAGTCTCTCCCTACTCAATGCAAGGAATGTGAGTTCCTGTTTGCCTGCAACGGAGAATGCCCGAAAAATCGTTTCAGCCAAACGGCAGAAGGCGAACCGGGATTGAATTACTTATGCAAAGGCTATTACCAGTTCTTTAAGCATGTAGCTCCTTATATGGACTTTATGAAAAACGAACTGATGAATCAACGTCCGCCTGCTAATATCATGGAAGCACTGAAGAACGGAGATTTGAAAATTGAATACTAACCAATCATATATTTTAATTTTATCATTAAATAATGAACAGACTAAGACTTTATCTATTAGCGCTGGCTGCGCTTTTTGTATGTTCCGTTAAAGCGGATGAGGGTATGTGGCTATTGCAACTGATGCAACAGCAACACTCCATAGACATGATGAAAAAACAAGGATTAAAACTGGAAGCACAGGACCTATATAATCCGAATGGAATTTCTCTTAAAGATGCCGTAGGTATATTCGGAGGCGGATGTACCGGAGAAATTATCTCACCCGAAGGTTTGATTCTGACCAATCACCATTGTGGCTACGCCTCCATCCAGCAACATAGTAGTGTTGAGCACGATTATCTGACTGATGGTTTCTGGGCTACTTCCAGAGACAAAGAGCTCCCTACTCCGGGACTGAAATTTACATTTATCGAACGTATCGAAGATATTACGGATATTGTCAATGCCAAGATTGCGGCGAAAGAAATCACCGAATCCGAATCATTCAGCAATATATTCCTTCAAAAGCTGGCTCATGATCTTTATTTTAAAAGTGACCTGGCAGACAAAAAAGGAATTGTGCCGCAAGCTCTTCCGTTCTATGCCGGAAATAAATTCTATCTTTTCTACAAGAAAATATATCCGGATGTACGTATGGTAGCCGCTCCCCCTTCTTCTATCGGTAAGTTTGGCGGTGAAACAGACAACTGGATGTGGCCGCGTCATACCGGCGACTTTTCCATGTTCCGTATTTATGCAGATGCAAATGGTGAACCGGCAGAATACAGCGAGAGCAACGTCCCACTGAAAACCAAGAAACATTTGTCTATCTCTATCAAAGGATTGAAAGAAGGAGATTATGCAATGATTATGGGATTCCCCGGAAGTACGAGCCGCTACCTGACTGTATCAGAAGTAAAAGAACGTATGGAATCGGAAAACGATCCACGTATCCGTATTCGTGGTGCACGTTTGGCTGTCCTGAAAGAGGTAATGAATGCCAGTGACAAAATCCGTATTCAATATGCTAACAAGTATGCGGGTTCCAGCAACTATTGGAAAAACTCCATCGGCATGAATAAGGCCATCATCGATAATGATGTATTGGGAACAAAAGCTGCACAAGAAGCCAAATTCGCAGAGTTTGCAAAAGCACAAAACAATGCTGAATATGCAGCGGTAGTAAAGAACATTGATGACCTGGTAGCTAAGACAACTCCCCTCAACTATCAGTACACCTGTTTGAGAGAGACTTTCTTCGGAGCTATCGAATTTGGCAATGTGATGTTGACTAAAACACGCGAAGCATTGCTTGAGAAAAACGATTCTGTAATCGAAGCACGCATGAAAGCCTTGGAAAGCACTTACGAAAGCATCCATAACAAAGATTACGATCATGAAGTAGACCGCAAGGTAGCGAAAGCCTTGTTCCCCTTATATGCTGAAATGATTCCGGCAAACCAACGTCCTTCTATTTATAAGGTTATTGAACAGAAATATAAAGGCGATTATAACAAATTCGTTGATGATATGTATGACAACTCTATTTTTGCCAACCGGGCAAACTTCGAGAAGTTTACAAAGAAGCCTTCAGTGAAAGCGATTGACAATGATCTGGCACTGCAATACTGCCAGTCTAAATACGACTTGATGGATACACTGGCTTCCCAGCTCAAGGATATGGATCGGGAACTAGCTTTGCTGCACAAAACTTATATCCGTGGTCTAGGTGAAATGAAGTTGCCTGTACCTTCTTATCCGGATGCAAACTTCACCATTCGTCTGACCTATGGTAACGTGAAACCTTATGATCCGAAAGACGGCGTACACTACAACTACTATACGACCACTAAAGGTATTCTTGAAAAAGAAAATCCGGAAGACCGTGAATTCGTTGTACCTGCCAAACTGAAAGAACTGATCGAAAAGAAAGATTACGGCCGTTATGCTTTGCCAAATGGTGATATGCCTGTCTGCTTCCTGTCGACCAACGACATCACCGGTGGTAACTCCGGCAGCCCGGTATTGAATGAAAACGGAGAACTGATCGGTTGTGCTTTTGATGGCAACTGGGAATCATTAAGCGGTGACATCAATTTCGACAACAACCTACAACGTTGTATTAACCTGGATATCCGTTATGTCCTGTTCATTCTGGAAAAGTTAGGAAACTGCGGACACCTAATCAATGAAATGACAATCGTAGAATAAATGAGAAAACAAATCCTATTTGTCCTATTTTCACTGGCAACTCTTAGCATCCACGCCGACGAAGGCATGTGGATGCTAACCGATCTGAAAGCACAGAACGCTGTTGCCATGCGCGAACTTGGCCTCGAAATTCCGATAGAGGAAGTATACAACGCAAATGGTCTTTCTCTAAAAGACGCTGTTGTACACTTCGGAGGAGGATGTACGGGAGAAGTTATCTCTTCCGAAGGACTGGTACTGACTAACCATCACTGTGGTTATGGAGCTATCCAGCAACATAGTAATGTAGAACATGACTATCTGACAGATGGTTTCTGGGCTATGAACCGTGATGCGGAACTCCCTACTCCGGGATTGACCGTCACTTTTATCGACCGGATTCTCGATGTGACGGATTACGTCAACGAACAACTGAAAAAAGATCCGGACCCGGATGGTGTTAATTATCTATCTCCAAGTTATCTTGGTAACGTAGCAGAACGTTTTGCCAAAGCGGAGAATATAGAAATAACTCCTGCAACAAAGCTGGAGCTCAAGGCTTTTTATGGAGGAAACAAATATTATCTGTTCATCAAAACAGTATACAGTGATATTCGTATGGTAGGGGCTCCTCCTTCTTCCATCGGTAAATTCGGAGCTGATACCGACAACTGGATGTGGCCTCGTCACACAGGCGACTTTTCTCTCTTCCGTATTTACGCGGACAAGAATGGAAAACCGGCAGAATATTCTAAAGACAACGTTCCTCTGCAAGTGAAAAAACATCTGAAGATCAGCCTCGCCGGAGTTCAGGAAGGAGATTTCACCTTTGTCATGGGATTCCCCGGACGTAACTGGCGGTATATGATTGCCGACGAAGTGGAAGAACGGATGCAAACGACCAATTTCATGCGCCAGCATGTACGCGGAGCCCGTCAGAAAGTACTTATGGAGCAAATGCTGAAAGATCCGGCAGTGCGTATTCATTATGCAAGCAAATATGCTTCTTCGGCCAATTATTGGAAAAATGCAATCGGCATGAATGAAGGACTGATACGCCTCAATGTACTGGATACCAAACGTGCACAGCAAGAAGAACTATTAGCCCGCGGCCGTGAGAAGGGAGATGATTCGTATCAGAAAGCCTTTGATGAGATTCGCTCTATTGTATCTCACCGACGCGATGCGCTATATCATCAGCAGGCTATCAATGAAGCATTGGTCACCGCCCTTGATTTTATGCGTATTCCTTCCACGACAGAATTGGTTACCGCTCTGAAATCGAAAGATAAGGAGCAGATAAAAGAAGCAAAACTAAAACTGAAGAAAGAAGGTGATAAGTATTTTGCATCTGTCCCCTTCCCGGACGTAGAACGGATGGTAGCGAAAGAAATGCTGAAAACTTATGCCAACTACATTCCTGCAGAACAACGAATCAACATCTTCGAAATCATCAATTCTCGTTTCAAGGGAAGTATTGACGCCTTCGTTGATGCCTGTTTCGAACATTCCATTTTCGGCAATCCTAAAAACTTTGAGAAGTTTATCAAGAAACCAAGTTTGTATAAAATAGGATATGACTGGATGGTATTATTCAAATATTCTGTTACCGACGGAATTCTGAAAACAGCCATTGCCATGAAAGAAGCCAATCAGAACTATGACGCAGCTCATAAAGTATGGGTGAAAGGCATGATGGACATGAGACGGGAAAAAGGAATGCCGATTTATCCGGATGCGAACTCTACTTTACGATTGACATACGGCCAGGTGCTTTCTTATGAACCGGCTGACGGTGTGGTATATGATGCTCATACCACCCTCAAAGGTGTGATGGAAAAAGAAGATCAAGAAAACTGGGAATTCGTAGTGCCTCAAAAACTAAAAGAGCTATATAACTCCCAGGATTATGGACGTTATGGCAAAAACGGTGAAATGCCTGTCTGTTTTATCGTAAACACCGATAATACAGGAGGAAACTCCGGCAGCCCGGTATTTAACAGCAAAGGTCAGCTGATTGGAACTGCTTTCGACCGCAACTTTGAAGGCTTAACAGGAGACATCGCTTTCCGTCCTTCATCGCAGCGAGCCGCTTGTGTTGACATCCGCTATACCTTGTTTATCATCGATAAATACGCAGGAGCCTCTCATATCATCGACGAACTTAGCATTGAGTAAATTGAGTAAATTGAGTAAATTGAGAGTTGAGAATTAAAAATTGAGAAATAAAAGTCATGCCACTGGGCATCATATTTCTCAATTTTTAATTCTCAACTTTCAATTTATATAAACTCTTCTACCATATACATCTCGTCAATCATCTCATTCATTATATTCTGTAAATTCTGAACTGCTTCTTCAGGAGATTCCCCATAAGCATTACATTGCATATTTACAGTCAACCAGGCATAATAGCCACCATCTGATGCGCGTTCAAGCACATAATCCGTTCTGTTTAGTTTCATATTGGTAAATAATTAGTAAATGTTGGTATTGAAGTTATTTCTGAATGCGAAGCTGCCAGTTTCTCCAGTTCACGGATTATCCGACGTTCACAATTGCGAACCCAATAAACGAAATGACGGTTCGGAGTATATTTTCCAGCAAAACGAAGCAACGGTTGCAAATCAAAGGAATCACTGATTATTCCTGCCCCCGCTTTCATTGCGTCATAGGCATTGCAGTCTTGTTCAATATGTGCCGGAACCATTAATACAGGTTTTCCAAGATACATTGCTTCGCAAATAGACTCGAAGCCTGCTGTACTGGCATAAGCCTTACAACCCGCCATAGCATTAAGAAACTTCACATCATCTATTTGATGGAAACTCAATGTTTCGTCAATCTGTGTCACCTCTTCAGCATCCGATCTATCCCAGAAAAAAGTTAAAGGAACTTCCGGATGCTTCGCATGAAAGCTCTCTACGCCATCAGCAAACCCGGAATTAACCATATATCCATGAATATAATCACCCTTTTCCGGACGGATAGCGGTCACTTCCTGACGAATCAATGGAGGAACGGTCACTATTTGATTCATATCATCCTGTTCCATTTCCAGGAAAGACAAAGCCAGTTTCTTCGAAGATCTTAGAGCGGTCATCCGGGTAAAGAAACGCAGCATCCATAACTGGCACGAATTTTTATCCGGAAACTCGAAATCACGATGTAAAAACAGATACTGATGTCCAACACAAATATACGGAACGGAGGGACGGAAGAGTGCATAGGTAAGTCCGGTTAAAAGCTCGTAGAAGTTGATGACAACTTCCGCCCCTGTCTCCCTGATCCGCTGATTTATATAATACATGCTACGAAGATACTCCGGTAATCTTAATAAATTGTATGTAAAGCTTTTCGTCAGGTTCGCCCGTTTATTATCTGCCGTAGGCAGAAAGTTCGGACTAATAAATCGCTTCACCGGTGCATGAATACTCCGATTGAAAAATCCCGGCAAAGTACGTGTCGAACTTTTCCCGACCAAGACTTCCACTACTTCATGCCCATTGCGCAATAACATTTCTTCGAGGGTGATTGCTTGTGTAAAATGCCCTCTCCCCTCACCTTGAACAATAAATAAGAATTTCATGAGGCTATCGTTATTTGTGTATCTTCCAATTTTTCGGTTTGCTCTTCCGTAATCACTCCATCAAAATACCTGATACTCCAATTTCCTTTTTCGTCTTCTGTCAGAGCAGAAAGCGTTTCTACCCAGTCACCGGAATTCAGGTAGTGTATTCCGTCATAATAAGTATTTGCAGGATGATGAATATGTCCGCAAATCACTCCGTCACACTTCTTCATACGTGCAAAGTTCACGAGTTCTTTTTCAAAATCGGAGATATAAGAAACAGCCGTCTTTACTTTATTTTTGATAGATTGGGAAAGAGAATAATAAGGTTTACCCTGTTTTATCCTGCGTGCATTATATACCTTGTTCAACCACAACAAAAAAGTATATCCCACATCTCCCAGCTTCGCCAGCCAACGCATTTTTGTAGTCACCGTATCGAAGATGTCACCATGCGTCACATAATACCGCTTTCCGTGGCTTTCATAGATACAGTCTTTCACGATCTTTATATTATAAAAATCCAGGGGAGCCAGATTGTCCAGAAAATCATCATGATTACCACGAACATAAATCACCTGCGTACCGAAGTTCTCCATCATTTTCATGATTACTTTGAAAAAGTCCGTATGCTGTGACTTCCATTTCTTGCCGGAACCGCTCTTCTGAAGATGCCATCCGTCAATAATATCTCCATTCAAGATGAGCCGGTCACAATTGATTGATTTCAGAAAACTTGTGACCTCTGCTGTTTTAGAGTGTTGAGTTCCCAGATGAATATCCGAGAGGACTACTGTTGGATAATACGTACGTAAATGCATAGCTCTATTATTTTTCGATACGCAAAGTTCCCTCTTTCACATTACAAGATGATGACTCTATGATTACTATTTCATGAACAAAATCAGCTTTTTCTCGTTATATAATAAAATAGAAATTATATTTGCGGTCTTCAAAGACTGCTTTTTAACTCTAAGAAAGAAAAGATTATGGAAAAATTTGAAGATTTAATACAGTCACCAGTGCCCGTTTTAGTTGATTTCTTTGCAGAATGGTGTGGACCTTGCAAAGCAATGAAACCGGTTTTAGAAGAACTAAAACTTATTGTGGGAGATAAAGCACGTATTGCAAAGATAGACGTTGACCAGCATGAAGACCTGGCTACTAAATATCGCATACAAGCTGTACCGACCTTTATACTGTTCAAGAATGGAGAGGCTGTCTGGAGACATTCCGGCGTAATCCATAGTAGCGAACTGCAAGGGGTTATCGAGAAGCATTATACATAAAAAGATAATAATAACGAATGAAGAAAGTATTAGTAATGGTAGCCCTCGTCATGGCAAGCGTAATTGTATACGCATTCAATGACAGTAGGGAAACTAATCAAGGTAAAAAAGAGGTAACAGGTAACGGTGAAGTCGTCGTAATGGACAAAGAAATGTTTCTGAAAGACGTCTTCGATTATGAGAAATCAAAGGAGTGGAATTACAAAGGTAATAAGCCCGCCATCATCGACCTATATGCAGATTGGTGCGGACCATGTCGCCAGACAGCTCCTATCATGAAAGAATTGGCAAAGGAATATGCCGGAAAAATTGTCATCTACAAAGTCAATGTAGATAAACAAAAAGAACTGGCAGCTTTATTTAATGCAACAAGTATTCCATTGTTTGTATTCATTCCCATGAAAGGAGATCCACAGCTTTTCCGTGGAGCTGCTGACAAGGCAACTTACAAAAAAGCGATTGATGAATTTCTCTTGAAGTAAAGAAGAAAATATAGTGACGCTATCCGGTCGGGATAGTAACGCTATAATAGGAAAAGAGTGACGGTATCCTTGCGGGATACCGTCACTCTTTTGTATATCTTGCCAATCCTTATTTGAAGTATCCCACAGGATGATTCATCATTGGCATTTGGCTATCTTTCAATTTCAAAACTTTCTTCAATTGTTCATTGTCCATCGAAGCGCGTGGCACTGTTGCTATGTTAGCAGCGGAACAGAATATTGAAATATTTTGAGAAACGATGCCGGAATCCATAGCCCCCATCAACTGGCTGCGTGCACTCTTCGCATCTCCAAATCTGGAAAGATCACTGATTAACACCAAAGACACCGGAGCTGTTTTCACAAATGCCTGTCCACCGGCTACTGCTCCACGATGATCTCCTTCAGCAACCAGAGTCAACTGATGATTTTTAGCATCATACAGATAACTTCCTTCAGGTAATACTACATATACATCCACATCCTGCTTATTCAACGCCGACGGAGCTGTTCTCATTCCGGATTCCTTACGGTTTATCCCATTAGCAGCCCATAACAAATCAGACAGATCCGACAGACTCAATGATTTAGAAGCATACTCGCGAGTTGAATGTCGTTCAGACAATGCCTTCATCACCGCACCGGTACGGTTTAAATTAGGCTTCGGCAATTTAATCACTTTATCAGCAGCAAAAGCAGCCACCGAAAGCATTAAACAAACTAACAATAGTTGTACTTTTCTCATAACTGTGGTATTTAAAAATTGATAGACAAATATAAATAAAAAAGGTCTGTATTCGTTGCGGAATACAGACCTTTTAAGAGTTTATTAGGCTTAATTATTTCTTATCACCGAAATAACGGTTGTACAATCCTTCAAAACCTTTACCGTGACGAGCTTCGTCTTTGCACATTTCGTGTACAGTGTCATGGATAGCATCCAGATTCAGAGCTTTAGCACGAGTTGCGATACGTTTTTTATCTTCGCATGCACCTTGTTCAGCATCTTTACGTTTCTGCAGGTTCGTTTTAGTATCCCATACGCAGTCGCCCAACAATTCTGCAAACTTAGCAGCATGTTCAGCTTCTTCCCAAGCGTAACGTTTGAAAGCTTCAGCAACTTCAGGATAACCTTCACGGTCTGCCTGACGGCTCATAGCCAAATACATACCAACTTCAGTACATTCTCCCATGAAGTGATTGTTCAGGTCCTTAATCATTTCTTCGTCACAACCTTTTGCCACACCAATAACGTGTTCGTCAGCAAAAGACAATGCGCCACCTTCTACCTCAACAACTTCTACGAATTTGCTGGCAGGAGCTTTACATAAAGGACATTTTTCAGGAGCTGCGTCACCTTCATGAACGTAACCGCATACAGTACATCTAAATTTTTTCATTTTCTTCTCAATTTTAAATTAATTAGTCAATACGTGTTTCTTTATCTTTACTTAAGCAATTCTTGCAAATACCTTTATAATAATAATGAACTTCCGATACCTGATGACCGTCCATGTCTACATTCTCCACTTTCTTTATGGCTTCCGGGCATTTCAGATCATAAATGTGTCCACAACGCTTGCACAAAAAATGAGAATGTACGGAAGTGTCTGCGTCAAAGTTCGTATTCTTCTCATCAATCGTAAGCATCAAGGCCGCTCCTTGCTCCGAAAACAATTTCAATGTATTATAAACCGTAGTTTTTGAAAGTGTCGGCATCGAGGGAGATAGTGCAGTATATATATCATCAGCTGATGGATGAATCGGATTATCCATCAGATATTCCATGATAGCGATACGCTGCATGGACGGCTTGATATTATGCTCTAATAATCGTTCGTATGGTTTCATTATTCTCCGTTATTACATATTTGTATTTATTACAAATATTAATTCAATGCAAAGATAAAAAGTCTTTGTTTTATTTCCAAATAAATCTTTGTTTTTTTATATATCATAAAATAAAAAGCTTATATCTTTAGACATATGTTTATTCAAATAAGCCGGCCAATTCAACTTAATTCAAAACAATTTCCTATTTTTGCATCCATTATATATAAACAAGGTATAAGATGAACTACGGATTCGTAAAAGTAGCTGCAGCTGTGCCACACGTAAAAGTGGCAGACTGTAAATTTAATGCAGAGAAGATAGAAAGTCTGATTGCGGTAGCCGAAGGCAAAGGAGTGCAAATGATCGTATTTCCAGAAATGAGTATTACCGGATATACTTGTGGCGACCTGTTTGGACAACAGCTTTTGCTTGAAGAGGCAGAAATGGGGCTAATGCAAATCCTTAATAATACTCGTCAATTAGACATTATTTCTATTGTTGGCATGCCTGTTATTGTCAATTCGACAGTTATCAATGCAGCCGTAGTGATTCAGAAAGGGAAAGTATTGGGAGTTGCTGCCAAAACTTATCTGCCAAATTATAAAGAATTCTATGAACAACGCTGGTTCACTTCGGCACTTCAACTGACAACCAATAATGTACGGCTTTGCGGACAAGTAGTTCCGATAGGTGCCAATTTGCTATTTGAAACTTCGGATACGACCTTTGGTATTGAAATATGTGAAGACCTTTGGTCTACCATCCCTCCCAGTTCTTCATTGGCACTGCAAGGAGCAGAAATTATCTTCAATATGTCTGCAGATAATGAAGGTATTGGAAAGAACAATTATCTCTGCTCTCTCATCAGCCAGCAATCTGCACGTTGCATTGCCGGATATGTATTCTCATCCTGTGGCTTCGGAGAGTCTACTACTGATGTCGTTTTTGCAGGTAATGGACTGATTTATGAAAACGGTTCACTTCTTGCACGCAGTGAACGTTTCAGTATGAAAGAACAACTTATTATCAGTGAAATAGATGTAGAACGCATCCGGGCAGAGCGCAGGATAAACACCACTTTTGCCGCCAATCAAGGTAATCTAGAAGATAAAAAGGCCGTTTCCATTGCAACAGAATTTGTTAAGAGCAAAGAACTGACTTTAACCCGCAAGTTCAATTCCCATCCCTTTGTGCCGCAGGGAGCAGAACTGAACGAGCATTGCGAAGAAGTATTCTCCATTCAGATAGCCGGACTGGCACAAAGATTGGTTCATACCGGAGCTAAAACTGCCGTAGTTGGCATTTCCGGTGGATTGGATTCAACACTCGCACTGCTTGTTTGCGTGAAGACTTTTGATAAGTTGGGATTGTCCCGGAAAGATATCCTCGGAATCACAATGCCAGGTTTCGGAACAACAGATCGTACATATCACAATGCTATTGACCTGATGAAATCGTTAGGTATTTCGATTCGTGAAATCAGTATAAAAGATGCCTGCATCCAGCATTTCAAAGATATAAACCATGATATAAATGTACATGACGTTACATACGAGAATTCGCAGGCGCGGGAACGTACCCAAATATTGATGGACGTAGCCAATCAAACTTGGGGAATGGTTATTGGCACAGGAGATTTATCAGAACTTGCACTGGGATGGGCAACCTACAACGGCGATCACATGTCTATGTACGGAGTAAATGCAAGTGTACCGAAAACTCTGGTGAAGTACCTGGTACAATGGGTAGCGGAAAACGGTATAGATGAAAATTCAAAAGCGACTTTACTTGATATAGTAGACACTCCCATTAGTCCGGAACTGATTCCTGCAGATGAAAACGGAGAGATTAAACAAAAAACAGAAGATTTGGTAGGTCCTTATGAGCTGCATGACTTCTTCCTTTATTATTTCTTACGTTGTGGTTTCCGCCCATCCAAGATATTCTATCTGGCAAATATTGCCTTCAAAGATGTCTATGACGAAGAAACCATCAAGAAATGGCTTTATACTTTTTTCCGCCGCTTCTTTAATCAGCAATTCAAACGCTCCTGTCTGCCCGATGGGCCTAAAGTAGGAAGCATTTCTATTAGCCCGCGAGGAGACTGGAGGATGCCTAGTGATGCAAGTTCAGCTATGTGGCTCAAAGAAATAGAGAATTTATAAGTATTATAATACAGATTATCATAATCTATAATTCTCAAAGTATTCTTGCCGTGATGAGAAAGAATTCTCATCCCTATGAGAAAATCTTCTCATCACGGTGAGAATTTTTTCTCATAAGCGTGAGAATACTTTGAGAATAGCGTAACAGATAAATCACTATTAAACAATCATTTAATCCGATACATTTGTATAAAGCATACGAACTAAAGTTACTCTGCCGACATAACCCTTCTTCTTATTTGCTCTATATCTGCTTCTTTAATCCTTCGAATGATGTTTTTATAAATACGATGAAAGCCATACTCTCCTTCTATCATTTCACGGATTGCATCTTCTTTTGAGACATTCTGAAAGACGATACGATAAAGCGCACAAACAGCTCCTGTACGATCAGAGCCATGGTGACAATGAAAAATGATAGGCGCATTACGATTTTTAATAATGCGTAATGCCTGTATCAATTCTTCTTCACTAATCGAATGTGCTTTAGTTTTCACCCGATAAAGCTTGATATTCGTTCCTTTTGCTTCATCATCATCACTATGCCTATTCCGCAAGTTGAGTACTTCTCCAATACCATACTTTTCCAAAGCTTTAAAGTCATCCTTTGAAGGTTGTTCTGAACGGTATACACCTGAATCGATTCTATACAGATTCGTTAAATCACTGTCAGGTAGAGTGATCTTATCTGCTTTCAGATTCTGACCGAAAAGAAAGACAGACAAAACTGTTCCCAATAGACTTAACAGGATTCTTTTCTGCATAAGTTTATATGTTATTATTAAAAAATTAAAGAACTCCTTTACTGGATGGAAGTTCAAAATGATAGATATCACGTTTCAATGCCATCTTTAGTGCACGTGCGAGAGCTTTAAAAATTCCTTCTATTTTATGATGTTCATTCTGTCCTTCGGCTTTGATATTCAGATTCATCTTCGCTGCATCGCTTAATGATTTAAAGAAATGAAGGAACATTTCTGTTGGCATCTCTCCTATTTTTTCACGCTTGAATTCAGCATCCCAAACCAGCCAAGGACGACCGCCGAAGTCCAAACAAACCTGACAAAGACAATCATCCATCGGCAAGGCATAACCATAACGTTCAATCCCTCGTTTGCTACCTAAAGCCTGATAGATACATTCGCCCAATGCAATAGCGGTATCTTCGATCGTGTGATGTTCATCTACTTCCAAATCTCCTTTAACACGGATGGTCAAGTCCATGCCGGAATGTTTTCCAATCTGTTCAAGCATGTGATCGAAAAAGCCAAGACCGGTAGAAATGTCACAAGTTCCATTTCCATCCAGATTCAAAGCAACATAAATATCTGTTTCTTTTGTAGTACGACGTACTTCCGCTTTCCGTTCTCCGGCAAAAAGGAATTCGGCTATCCGGTCCCAGTCAGTAGTTGCAAGGACACAGACTTCTTCTAATCCTTTTTCTTTCAGAGCTTCGGTCGAGTCTTGCAAATAAATTGCTCGGCAACCTAGATTTTTGGCAAGTTCCACATCCGTAGGACGATCACCTATCACAAAACTTCCGGTAAGATCATAATCGGGACTATTTAAATACTTCGTCAACATTCCCGTACGTGGTTTGCGGGTAGGCGCATTATCTTCAGGGAAGCTACGGTCTATCAGAATTTCATCAAAAGTAATCCCCTCTCCTGCCAATGTTTTAAGCATCAGATTATGAGCAGGCCAAAATGTCTCCTCCGGAAAAGAGGATGTACCCAATCCGTCTTGATTGGTGACCATCACAAATTCAAAGTCAAGTTTACTACGGATGAAACCCAAATTACGGAATACCTTCGGATAGAATTCCAGTTTTTCCAATGAATCGAGCTGATAATCAATGGGAGGTTCGATTACCAACGTACCATCTCTATCGATAAATAATACTTTCTTCTTCATAAATTATCCTTGATAGTTTTTAAGGGCAGCCAGTAGGGTATTATTTTCTACACGGGTACCGACAGTTACACGCAAACAGTTGCAACAAAGTGAAATATTATGACGATTACGCACTATGATTCCTTCACTGACCAAATAGTTGTATATCTTCACAGCATCTGTCACTTTAGCCAAAAAGAAGTTGGCGTCAGAAGGAAACAATTTGATGGTACATGGAAGCTTTTCAAATTCCGCTTCCAGATAATCACGCTCTTCCTTCAACGTTTTCACCCAACGCTCTATCTCATAGTACTTATGCAACATAGAAATAGCTTGTTGTTGGGTCAACTGATTGACATTATAGGGGTATTTGATTTTGCTAAGGATGTCTATAATTTCTTTGGAAGCAAAAGCCATTCCCAAGCGAATTGCAGCACATCCCCAAGCCTTGGAGAAGGTCTGGAATACGACAAGGTTGGGGTATTTATCCAGCTCTTCGAGGAAAGACGGAGCCTGGGAAAAATCATTGTAAGCCTCATCCAGCATCACCAATCCTTCGAACTGACAGAGCACTTTTTCTATTTCAGAACGGAGCAAATCATTTCCTGTCGGGTTATTAGGCGAGCAAAGGAAAATCAATTTGGTGTGTTCGTCGGTAGCCGCCAGCAGTTTATCGGCAGAGAACTGGAAATCATCATCCAGTAATACTTTCCGATATTCCACATCGTTCACATCGGCACAAACCTGATACATACCATAAGTAGGGTCGATGGCTACGACATTATCTTTTCCCGGTTCGCAGAATGCACGAAAAACCAAGTCGATGGCCTCATCGCTACCGTTTCCAAGAAAAATATGTTCAGGGGATACTTTTTTGATTTTCGACAACAGCGTCTTCAGTTCGCACTGCATAGGATCCGGATAGCGGTTATGAGGCGTATTGTAGGGGTTCTCGTTTGCATCCAGGAAAACAGAGGCTGTAACTCCTTTATATTCATCTCGTGCCGAAGAGTAGGGTTTTAATTTCCAGATATTCGGCCGGGTTAGTTCTTGTAACGTTTTCACTTCTTTAAGTTTTAAATTATGAATTTTGAATTGCTTTGAGACGAACTGTGACGGCATTTTTATGTGCATCCAGCTGTTCATTAGCCGCCATCTCTTCAATAGCAGGACCGATAGCTTTTATTCCTTCCGGGAGAATTTCCTGAAATGTAATCTTACGGATAAAACTATCCAGACTTACACCACTATAGGCTTTGGCATAACCGTTGGTCGGCAGGGTGTGATTCGTTCCGGAAGCATAGTCGCCGGCACTCTCGGGAGTTAACGAACCTAAGAAGACAGAACCTGCATTTATCACACGTTCGGCCACTTCCATATAGTTTTCCGTTTCTATGATTAGATGTTCCGGAGCATACGCGTTAGTCAGTTCCAATGCTTCATCCAGATCCTTCACTAAAATCAATTTACTATTCTCCAGTGATTTCGCTGCAATTTCACGACGGGGAAGTTCTGCTAATTGACGCTCCACTTCTGCCATCACCTCTGTTTGCAGTTTCTCGGAAGTGGTAATCAATATAGCCTGGCTATCTATTCCGTGTTCTGCCTGTGACAAAAGATCTGCTGCCACAAAAACCGGATTGGCAGATGCATCAGCCAGAACTTCCACTTCTGAAGGACCGGCAGGCATATCGATAGCTACATCACGCAGGCTTACCAACTGTTTGGCGGCTGTCACATATTGATTGCCAGGACCAAATATCTTATATACTTTGGGGACACTCTCCGTTCCATAGGCCATAGCAGCAATAGCCTGCACACCACCAGCCTTGAATATTTTGCTGACACCTGCCAGTTGCGCAGCAAAAAGGATAGCCGGATGAATATTTCCATTCTTATCGGGAGGCGTGCAAAGTACGATTTCCTTGCATCCTGCAATTTTAGCCGGAACAGCCAACATTAATACAGTTGAGAAAAGCGGTGCTGTTCCACCCGGAATATATAAGCCGACCTTTTCGATTCCCACTGATTTTTGCCAGCAAGTTACCCCATTCATTGTCTCTACCTTCTTCCCGACAAAACGCTGGGAAGAGTGGAATGTTTCAATGTTTTGTTTAGCTAAAGAAATGGCAGTTTTCAGTTCATCGTTTACTAATGTCCCGGCGGCTTGAACCTCTTCAGGAGTCACAGCAAGTACGGACAAGGTTACTTTATCAAAAGCAGCCTCATATTCCAATACTGCTTTATCGCCTTCTGTCCTTACCTTATTTATAATAGAACGAACAGTATCGAACAAACTTTCCGTATTTAGTGCCGGACGTTTCAAAAGTTCCGTCCATTGCTCTTTTGAGGGATATTTAATCAATTTCATGGTTCATATTTTATCAGGAATGAATTTTCGTTCCTATCTATTTATACAATCATCTTTTCAATCGGCAGTACCAAAATACCTTCTGCTCCCAGTCCTTTCAGTTTTCCGATGATTTCCCAAAAGCGTTTTTCATCAAGTACTGTATGAACAGAACACCAGCCTTCCTGTGCCAATGGCATCACTGTGGGACTCTTCATACCCGGCAATACAGCTATGATTTCTTCCAGTTTGTCCTTTGGAGCATTCATCAATACATATTTTTTATCTTCAGCTGTTTTTACTGCGTTCATACGGAATAGCAATTCTTCGAGCACTTCTTTTTTCTCTTCGCTCATGTTCTTGTTGCCAATCAACAATGCTTCCGACTTCATTACAACTTCCACTTCTTTCAAACGGTTGCTGACCAAAGTAGAACCGGAGCTTACAATATCAAAAATGGCATCAGCCAATCCAATACCCGGAGACACCTCTACCGAACCGGTTATCACATGTATTTCAGCATTTACATTATTTTTTTTCAGGAAGTTACGAAGAATCACCGGATAAGAGGTAGCAATCTTCTTGCCTTCAAACCATGACAAACCGGGATATTCAATATCCTTCGGCATAGCCAGTGACAGACGACATTTGCTGAATCCCAGACGTTTGACGATTTCTGCATCTTCCTCCTTTTCCATAAACTCGTTCTCACCAACAATTCCCAAATCAGCTACCCCAGTAGCTACCGTTTGCGGAATATCATCATCACGAAGAAATAGAACTTCGATAGGAAAGTTAGAAGACTGTACCAACAAGGTACGTTTAGTAGTGCTTAACTTGATATCTGACTCTTCTAAAAGTGCCATTGTCTCTTCGAAGAGACGTCCTTTGGCTTGTACTGCGATTCTTAACATGACTTTATTTAATTACTAATTATTAATTACAAATACAATCTGCGTTGAAAAAACAAAAAAGGCTTACCGTATTCGGTAAGCCTTCGTTATCGTTTATATAGTTATACACAATATCATCCACGCCCACCGATTATTCGTTAGGAAAATGATGATGATGATGTGTAGCTGTATATTTCATATTTCTTTTATTAACTGCGACAAAAGTAAAGCATTTGTTTGATACTACCAAACATTTATCACAAAAACTTGAGTTTTTATTTCAAATTAATGGTAATATTTCTTCCGATTCTACATCGCATTTCGAAAAATGCATTTCATCTTTCGACTTTTCTTTCGAGAAAGTAAAGTAAGTACAAACCGATTCTGTACAAACTTCTCCATCCTTATTATATAACTTTGCTTCAACAATAACGATGTTCCGCTTTACCTCTTTAATAGACGCACGCAGTACTATATGAGAATCTTTGATATCAATCGATTTCCGGTAACGAGTTTCCATCTTCGACGTCACCCCCGTGGTTTGTAGTTTACGAAGTATAACCCAGGCACAGATTTCATCCATCAAAACAGCTTGAATACCGCCATGCAAGGTATCAATCCAGCCTTGATATTCGGGACGTGGTTTCCAAATGCTTACTACTTCGTCACCATCTTCGTAAAATTCCATTTTTAATCCGGCTTCATTATTGGAAGCACAACCAAAGCAGTTGTACCCTTCCAAACCTTTCCAGGGGTTTATTATCTTCTTCATAGTTCTCTCTTTTAGTTAGTTTTACTTCCCAAATATAAGCAATTTATGGAAAAGAGAAGCCTTTTTCGTCGATTTACTTTCTTATGCAACGAATGGCAAAGGCTTTTGTATCAACACCTGCATTAGATTCTTCAATGATATCCGTATCACTTTTCAGATAGAAAACCTTGGCGTCGATAGCAGCATTTGCATTATCCAGTGTCCAATATGCCAGATGTTTTTTCTCATAATCAGTTTGAAAAGCCCCCACATACATTCCTACAGGTATTCCATTAAAACCGGATAAATTAGTTGCAGGCTGTGCCTGTTCTCCCGCTTTCAAAGGTAACCAAGTACCTGATTTCAGCAAAGAAGCCTCTCCATTCAGATAGTCTTTTAAAATATTCCAGTCTTTCCAATCCGGTATACTCCAATGAATAGGTAGAATTTTATTAGAAAGTACTACATTAGCTGTATAAAAATAGTGTTCCGTAGCAGATTGCAGATATCCGACAACATTCGCTGTCACTGCATCCAGTCTGGAAAGTGCTTCACCGTCTATATACGAAGATACCTCCAGATTATCCCGCATCCAATATTGAGTTCCGATCTTCACTAACGGATAATTATGAATGATTCCTCCACGTACATCACGAACGATATCTTCCAATGCCAAAACAGGTAGTATGTCATCTGCCATTGTAACGGATAAAGAAACGGTTCCGTCTGCCATCACATATACATTATTACGAATCGGCAAAGTTCCGTCAACATAGGCCAATGAGTGATCTTCCATATTCCATGATACGCTTCCTCCATTCACTTTTCCGGATTTCCCTAGTAACTGTGCCACAACACCTTGAGATAAGTCCACACTACCATCTTTTTTCATCGGATAGGCAACGATTGCCTGCGAAGAAAATTCCGAAGTAACAAGATACTCCTTACATATTTCGGCTACTTGCTTTCCCGAATGTAACACTTTATACACATTCGACTTTTCAAAAGTCAACTTCGAAACATCTATGTATTTATGGAGCGTGACCGATTCAGTATGATCTATTTCGGTTCCGTCCCAATCTCCGATTTCCCCATTCACTTTGCTCATTAATACATCTTCGGCTGATACAAACTTTATTTCCAATTCGCGCTGCTTTCCACTTTTTAATTGTAAAGTAGATGGTAATAGACTTGTATATAGCTTTCCTGCAGCTTCCAACGTTATGTATTGGTATCCCGGAGTCGCCTCCTGCGGTATCAGAATAAATTCTTTTCCTATCAATCGACCATCTTTTATCTCCCATTCTCCTGCAGGAATAATATCTTTCTCTTCGGAATAACCAGAGAAGGTCTTTTTCTGAAAATCATAACTTGTTTTAGTATAAAAGCCACTCACCGAAAGCGTAGGCTTAACGGATAACATATCTTCCAGATTCTCCCCCTCTCCAGGAATAAGAACAATTTTCAGACGAAAAAACTGATGATTATAGGTCAGAGCGACCGCCTCCTTACTGGCTAATACCTCTTCTTTAGAAGCAATCAGGAAATCAGAATGTGAATAATCATCAGGAATATTTTGAGTCGTTGAAACCGCCACCTGCATGGTACTCTCCCCTATCCCCACTCCACTCTTTTGATAAGGATAATAACTGATTAAATTCAATGTAACTCCATCATCCGGATAGTATACCGACTCGTTAGATTCAAACTCGCCATTGGATGAACGTATGAAATGAAGATTATCTACATAACGTTCTTCTTGCATTGTAGTAGTTCCGGCAAGAGCAAACAGACCGACTTCATCCCCTTCGGCAAAGTTATTATTTGCCATACGGGTACCAACTGACTCACGAATATCGGCAATAAATTTCAATAGAATATCTCCATTATTAACACTATCCTCCTCTTCCTCCGAAATATGGTTCACACAAGCACTAAGCAAAATAGAACAAAAAACAAGTAAACCCACGCCCCTTTGTAGGTTATAAAATAGTTTCATCACATTTATTTTTTAATTTCCCAATAGAAACTTTTGATTGAACAGAAAGGATGACATAAGAGGAAGTTATTCGCTTTCGGTTATGGGATACTGAACAACACGTCTGTTGTACTGTGGAATCATCAATTTCAAGATATCATTTTGATGTCTTGAAAGCAAAAGTATATAATTATATTAAACCGAAGTATGGTTTCTATAGGAAAATTTTACATTTTAAGTTAAAACACAAATAACCAATGAGTTATAAGCAAGTAGTCAGAAACCAAGTATTAAACTCTCACATTATTATATTAAGAGCCTACTAATTTCAGAAAGAATACCCCACTTCTATTCCGGCAATGTGTCTGCCTTGTGAAGATGCATATTGATAACAATAGAATGCATCCAACGACCAACATTTGGCCAAAGCTATTTCCACTCCGGGACGATAGCGCATACGATCGGCTCTCCAGAAAGAAGCGTCATCCAGACTCTGATAGATTTCAACAGAGAAATAAGGAGAAACAATTCCTTTTGTAGGAACATAGGATAATTTCAAGCGGGAACGCAAACGAGTTTCAGAGTTGCCACGATCCAACGTCTGCTGAAATCTTTCCCTTACAGCTACTTTCAACCATTGATAACGAAAACTGGCAGTAGCAGTTATATGATAACGATGCCTGAATTTCCAGTCCGAGTCACCCAAATTCCGAAAATGGGTTTCATAGCCAACACCCAGATTCAAAAACGAATAGGGCCGGTAACTTCCACCAACAGTCAGCCCCCAACGATCCAATTTACTCACATCATCTTTCATGCGCAGCTCCAAATCACCTGAAACCGAAAAGCGAGAATCGATCTTATGATTGACCTTGAATTTAGTCCATGTATTGAAATCATCACTTTGTGCCCATACAGAAAATGATCCAAACAACAGCACAAATAATAGCCAAGTCTTAGTATTTAATATTATTCTACTCATTGATTTTCGGGTTAAAGTAGCAAAGATAGTAAATTATTCTACGCAAAGAAAAAGCATGATACTGAAAAGATTCTGAAAAGATTATATTCGCATTCTGTCTAAATTCTCATATGCATATTGTATATTTGCACAAGAAACTCTAAAATCATCGGATATGGACAACTTGATGCGTAAACTTCCTATTGGAATACAAACATTCGAAGGGATACGGAAGGAAAATTATCTTTATGTGGATAAAACAGCACTTGTATGGCGTATGGCTAATCTAGGAAAGCCATATTTTCTAAGCAGGCCGCGTCGCTTTGGTAAAAGCTTATTAATTTCTACATTCGATGCTTATTTTCAAGGAAAAAAAGAACTATTCGACGGTTTGGCTATTGAACAACTGGAGACGAAATGGGAACATCATCCGGTTTTACATCTTGATCTGAATGCAAAAAAATATGAAACGGCAGCAGATTTAATTGCAATGCTAAACCAATATTTAGAAAAATGGGAAGCTATTTATGGTGATGAGAAAAAAGACCGGAGTCCTGAAGAGCGCTTTAGTTATGTAATCGAACAGGCTTCCTTGAAAACAGGAAAAGGTGTAGTCGTATTGGTAGATGAATATGACAAACCTCTTTTACAGGCCATTACCCGTCCGAAATTGTTCGAAGAATATCGTCAGACATTGAAAGCCTTTTATGGAGTACTAAAAAGTGCCGACGCATATCTCCGTTTTGTTTTTCTGACCGGAGTTACAAAGTTCTCACAAGTCAGCGTATTCAGCGATCTGAATCAGTTGAATGACATTAGTCTAGATTATTCTTACGCCACGCTTTGCGGTATCACCCGCGAAGAACTGAAAAATACTTTCGAACCCGAAATTGAAACTTTCGGCCGCAAAAACAATCAGACACCGGAAGAGGTGGTCACTGCAATGGAACGCAACTACGACGGCTATCATTTTCATCCGGATGGTGCAGGAGTATTCAATCCGTTTAGTGTATTGAATGCTTTCAGCAAACTGGAGTTGGGTAGCTATTGGTTCCAGACTGGTACGCCGACATTCTTGGTTGAATTATTGCAAAAAAGTGAGTATGATCTCCGTACTTTATTAAATGGCATAGAAGCACCTGCCTCTTCTTTTGCAGAATATAGAATGGATGCTAATAATCCCGTACCACTCATTTATCAAAGTGGATATCTGACTATTAAGGATTATGACAGAGAGTTTCAGAACTATCTACTTGATTTTCCGAATGATGAAGTGCGCTACGGATTCATTAATTTCCTTGTTCCATTTTACACTCCAATGAAGAACAACGATCAGGGATTTTATATCGGCAAATTTGTTCAGGAATTACGCACAGGTGATTATGAATCTTTCCTCACCCGTCTGGAAGCTTTCTTTGCTGATATTCCGTATGAATTAAATGACCAGACTGAACGCCACTATCAGGTTATCTTCTATCTCGTATTCAAACTGATGGGACAATTCACGGAAGCGGAAGTGCGCAGCACCCGTGGACGTGCCGATGCTATGGTTAAAACGCCGAAATATGTCTATGTGTTTGAGTTCAAATTAAATGGAACAGCAGAAGAAGCGATGAAGCAAATTGACGAGAAAGGATATCTGATTCCTTATCAGAAAGACCACCGGGAAATAATAAAAATCGGTGTGGAATTTAGTGCGGAAACTCGTAATATCAATCGTTGGTTGGCAGAGAAAACATACATATGATAAAAACATTTCGGGAAGAATCGTAGCTACGAACTTCCCGAAATAAAAACCGATACCATTGAAAATAGACATTTGTCATCCTCTTTTGGAAACAAGTTTTTTCAATCTAGCCTAATATACCTGATATATCTAATATACCTGAAACTAATCTGACTCTTTTGATTTTGCATTCCAAACCAATAATGCAAAGAATACCGACAGCAGAGCCGCTCCTATCCAGAACCAATTGATATAAGTGAAATCATAAACATCGACTCCATTCTGAACCGTCTTCTGCCCCTCTATCAGAACACCACTCATTACATCCTGTAATCCGGCCCCAATATAACTGGCAATGCCGACCACCCCCAACGCTGCTCCCGACGCATTACGGGGAGCAATATCGACAGCCATCAGGCCACCTAAAAAACAAATGAGAACTCCGATACCCAAACCGAAAAGAACCATGGCCAACACATCTATCCAGAAGTGTACGCCGGGAACCAACAAGAACAGGCTAAGTGCAAGAACATTCATCAATCCGAAAATCAGGGCGGGAACATTTCGACGACCGCCAAATAACTTGTCAGAAATAACACCCGAAAATACGGTACCTACGATACCACAGACCGGACAGATGGAAATAATGAAGCTGGCATCCAGTGTGGAATATCCCTTTTGCGCTTCCAGATAAAAAACACCCCAGCTATTGATAGCATAGCGACTGATATACATGAAAGCACTCGAAAGAGCCAGTATCCAGATGGCAGGCATCATCAATACCTGGCGTTGGGCTTTATTAAAGTCTGTCGTTTCCGCCATACTCATCTCCTCTTTCTGTTTGGGAGCATTCACAGGAGGAAAGCCCTGACTCTCGGGAGTGTCATGGAAGAACTTCCACACAATTAAAGTACCAAGCAAACCAACAATACCGGCACCAAAGAAACCGTATCTCCACCCCAATACACTAACGATAGACGCAACAATTAGGAAGGTCAACGCCTCACCGATATTGTGGCTGGCAGACCAAAACCCGTAATAAGAACCCCGTTCTTTGTCCGTAAACCAACGGGAAAGTCCCACTACACAAGAAGCAGCACCCATAGACTGAAACCAGCCACTAATCCCCCAAAGGAGAGCAAACAGAATAAAAGAATGGGTAAAACCCAGGCACAGGTTCACTAAAGCAGTTACCAGTAAACCGGTAGTCATAAAGCGGTTGATATTGCTACGGTCGGCCAGAAAACCATTCGTAAATTTTCCAAGGGCGTAAGTAAAGAACAATACCGAACCGATAATTCCCAGTTCCGTTTCGGAGAAAATTCCTTCATCTACGATGGGCTTCTTCACGACATTCAGGCTAAGGCGGCAAACATAGTACATGCCGTAACCGAAAGTGGCTGAAAGGAAAGTAGACCATTTCAGGTATTTCAGACGACGGGCATCGGAATGAAGATGTTGTGAGCCGGATGAAGACAAAGCTTCCCCGTTACAAGGTCTCGGTGAAGAGACCTTGTAAAAGTTTATAAGTTGTTTCAACATGAAAAAGTCTATTTAGTCGTGAAGTTTCTTTTTGCGCAGATACTCCAATAAGAGGGCAGGACGGTCAGTTTGAATTAATTTGGCTCCCTGATTAATGATCCATCCCCAGCTTTCATCCGGTTGATGAAGTTCTACTGCACGGTCGTCATCATGACCACCGCATAATTCGGGCCAAAGAGAGTTTATAAACAACTTAGAACCTGTATCACGCACTTTTTTTATCAGGTTAAGCACCTCCGGACTATTATTATCAAACACTAACTCATAAGCAGCAGGCTTCATGTGAGTCTGGTAACTGTCAATAATAGCTTCGGCTCCTTTTTTATGCAACTGTACAATAGGCATAAAAATCACTTTATCCAATACAGCACCGTTTTCGGCTTTCACTTGTTCATAAGGAAGACCGGCTTTGATAACACACTGGTCAACCGTTCCCGTCTTTTCGAGTACAATATAAGCTTCCTGAAAATAATCATACCCCTTATCAATATTTACCATAATCTTACCTTTACAAAGCAACATCACTTCTTCCAATGTAGGAATCTGATGTCGTGTCTTACAAGCTACTCCATTTTTAAGACGCATTGCTTTCAATTCGGCCAATGTATAATCTTCCACCAGTCCTTTTCCGGACATGGTACGATTGATTGTTTTATCATGCATCACTACTAAATGTCCGTCTTTGGTTCGTTTCAAATCGATCTCCACCATATCGACACCCATATCAATGCAATTCTGTATACCTTGCAATGAGTTTTCCGGGGCATTACGCCAGTCAGCCCGGTGGGATACAACCAATATTTTATCGGGATGATTTCCCAGCAGATTTTCTCTGATTTCAGCTATTCTATTTTGGGCAACAGCCAGTTGCACCAAACACAGAAGAAGTATGAAGTTACATATCCGTTTCATAAGTTCAAGCATTAAGAATTTTAATTCAGTTTATTGTTTTTCCAGACTAGTTTTTCTCCCCACATTGGTACATAAGTCTGTTCACAGTTAATCTTCGAAACCCGTTCGAGTGCCATATCCAATGACCATCTTGATTCATCAACACCTGCATGAGCCAGTTCCAAGATATGTGATAACAAGACATAATCAGGCTCCACCTGTCCCGCACCTGAACCCAGAATATTATTTTCGGTCAGAGCATTGGGAGCATAACGCGGTATCAAAACATTCACATGAGAAGCCAGATTCGTATATTGTTCCGGTTTATAATTAGAGTCTCCTACATGCATAAAAACGAAATTACCGGTATCTTCCCCACAATCGATCGAAAACACAGTCACAAAATTAGATAACCCGGCATTGTTATGGTCAGTGATACAGGTTTTAATCTTGAATTTTCCAATTTCATAATCTTTATCCCCCTTTGCAGTATAAGGATATGTCGTATCTTTCAAATAGTTGGATAACACCGGTTTACCTAAATCAAACATAGCCTGGATAAGATCATTATCATAATGATCGGAGTGCTTGTGTGTAACACAGAGAAAATCAATATAAGGTGCCAGCTCTTTCGCCCAACGATGAGAAATGTCAATAGCAAAACATCCTGACGGAGTTTTTACCACATACCCCATATTATAGAGTAACCAGATCGCTGCCGTACCATTTTCTACTTTTGAGTTTTTAATTCCATCCATCACACGATCAAATGCACTCCGATAAAAATAGATAATCGGATCACACTTTTCCATACTCGTACTTGCCTGATCGAAGCCATTCAGATAACTGATGAAATAATCATCTTTACACTTATCCGCATATCCCTGGATCTTGGTCAAAGTAGTGGTACGTCCGGTATTAACAATCAAAGGAGAAGAACTCCACAACTGTTGTGCAGTGGCATCTACTTCCTCTGCCAATTGCGTAAGAATTCCTTCATGACCTGTTTCGGTACTGTTGTTGTCATCATCATCACAAGCAACAAAACCTATTGCCAAAAGACAAAACAGTAAATATTGTATTTTTCTTATTATATCCATCTTATTTCTGATTTTTATAGTCATTAATTATTTTATTGAAAGTCTCAACCACCCGTTCCGGTGTCGGACGCGTATTGTCGTTTTCATGGTCTTTGGTAGCTTCATACATGAAAACCCCTTCATAGCCGATTCCTTCGAGTGCATGCATTAACTTTCCCCATTGAATGTCACCTTGTGTAGGAAGCCAGTGACACTCGTTGACAAAGTCAAAGTCCGAGGCATGTATAGTACCTATACGTTCACCAACAGTTTCTACAAAATGCTCTGTCGTCCCTTTAGTATAATGATTGGTATCAAAACAAACCTTCACACCCGGAATATCTTTGATTATCTCCAAAAGCTCTTCAGGAGTATTACCCAGACAAGTTCTCGGCAGATTTTCGATGCACAACTGTGCTCCTATTTGATCCGCATATTTTTTCAGATAAGCGATAGACCTGGAAGCGTTAGTTATTCTTTGTGCCCGAATACTGTCAGCAATAGGCTCGGAACTAGGATGCAATACCAAACATTTCGGCTGAAACTGAGCACACTGTCCAATCATCTCCGCCATAAAATCTACATTTTCTTTCCTTTTCTTTTCATCCAGCACCGATATGTCCAACGTGCGTGAGAAAGGAAGATGTATAGACCAGACCTTGATACCGGCACTATCAATTTTTGCTTTCATATCCCGGATACGAGGAACAACTTCATCTGCCGGAACTCCTCTATAACACTGGTTAAATGCTACTTCCACATACTCTACCCCTACAGACCGGGCTTGAGAAAAGTCTGTGGAAGCAGGTACTTTCCACAAAGCTGTAGTCGTACCTACTTTATATTTCTGTGCATATAAACCCATTGTCATCGCCATAAATAAGATAAAAACAGGAACTCTCATTATCGCTTACTTTTGACGGTTTGTACCTTGAATATCACCACCACGAATACTCCAGGAGTCTGTTGCTAATGTCTTATTGACAGCAAAAGCCTTTATCGAACCGATATTATTAGATCCGATCGTTCCGCAATAAAGCCGTCTGTCGGGGCCAATGCTAACAGCTGCCATGACTTGTTGTCCCACAGTCTCTTCAAAAACAATGTTTCCATTAGTGATGTCAAGTCCCAGCACTTTGTTATTCGATTGGGTACCTATATAAAGAATACCATCCGTACTCAAAGCACCTCCACTGTAGTTCAAATTGTTACCCACATTTTTCTCCCAGATTTTAGATCCGCTGGCATTTACTGCATGAACAGTCTGCGATCCTTTTTCAGTAAAATAGACATTGCCATTTTTATCAGCAATCGGGAAATAAGCATCTCCTTTTGTAGTCGGATACGTCCATTTCTTCGTTCCGTTTGTCATATCAACAGCAACGAGTCCTCCGTTTTTCAAAGTCGCATAAAGTACCTGATCCTTCAAAGCAAACGTAGCCTGTTCTGTCACATTCACTTCTTCCAATTTCCAATTCTGCTCTTTATTCGATTTAAAAGAATAAATGGCTGCACTTGTACCTGCATAAACATTTCCGGCTTTATCAATAGCCACAGCACTACCGGTTGCTCCGTCAAGCGATTGTTGCCATTTAATAGCACCACTGGATGCATCCAGCGCATACAACGTACTCTTATTGGTGAGACAGTAAAGAACACCATCGGCCGACAATGCAGGGAAAGCTCCTATCGCAGCATCCAATTTTACTGCCCACTTTTGAGTTCCGTTCGGATTAATAGCATATACATTATTAATAGTGGCATTTCTTACACACTGATAGATTGTACCATCAGGAGCCACCAACGCACCGCCGCCATAAGTTATCTGACTGATAGCAAACACCCACTTGAACTCACCGCTCACTACGTCAATAGCAAATAAATGACCCGCAGGAGTAGATGTCGGGATATACATTGTTTTTCCATCCGGAGAGAACACCGGATTGGAGGTCTTTACATATCCGGTAAGTCCACCGAAGTTCAAATCGACAGAATTCCATTTATAATTGCCGACCATGACAGTCAGACTGCCCGACTCGGTAGTATTATTAACATAAGTCACCGTTACGGCCACTGTATAAGTACCGGTAGTAGCAAAAGCATGCACCGGATTGTTTTCTCCCGATGTCGTACCATCACCAAAATCCCAACTTACCGATTTCACTTCACCAGCCATGAAATACATATCGTTATAAGCAAAGGTAGAAGGCTCCCACACAACCAATTCCGTACTAGCAAGAATAGGATAGATCAATCCGGGAGTAGCAGAAGTTTCCACCGCAATAGAATTGCCTGTAGGATAAACACAGACTACATTGAATGTATATTCCTGATCGTTAGTCAAACCATCAACGATGTATTCTTCCAATGAAGTATCATCCAGATTGATAATCTGATTACCGGGATTCACGGTAACCTGATAGCGAGTGAAACGTTCACTTGCAGGTTTCGTCCATCTCAAACGCACTCTTTCATTGCCAGCTGCTGCCGTCAGATCAGAAATCGGATATCTTGCATTCTTCGGTGTACAGGCAGCAGTAGTTTTACTGGCCAATCCTCCCGCATAACGAGGTTGCACAGAAAAAGTGTAAGCAACATCATTCACCAGATTATTGATAGTGGCAGTCATTGTTTTTGCATCCACAGTCATCTCGCCTCCTTCCGCTTCTGATGATCCGGAAGTCCAAAGAATCAAATATTCATTCGGACGGGCGTTCTCGTATGCTTCCCAGGAAAGAGTCACATTCATATCTCCGGCTGTTGCCGTTAGTGACTTCAGTTCATATAAATCGAAACTTGCCTTTGGCAGATCTTCTTCACAAGCAGTAAAGACTACCGTGAAAATAAACAACAAGCTATATAGTATTTTTTTCATCGTTTGATTTCTTTTAGTTTAATCCTATTAATATCCCGTATTCTGCCACAACAGTTCTGTGTTGTTTATTCTTTCCAACTCCGTTTTTGGAATAGGATACAGGAATTGATAGTCCTGAATAATATGTCCTTCTGCTTTCATAGCCTCCTTAGCACCTCCCATACGTACCAAATCGAACCAACGCTGTCCTTCATAAGGAAACTCCTGTTGACGTTCCAACATAATCGCTTTACGGAAGCTATCCTGATCGGGAAGCTCTGTTATCTGAAGCGGAGACAATCCGGCACGAGTATGCACAGCATTCAAAGCAACCATAGCTTCTGAATTCTGCAAATTACTATAACTGATTTCATTCAAAGCTTCGGCGTACATCAACAACACATCGGCATAACGGAGAATAATCTGGTCATTACCGACTGTATTATAGGTCGCACTTTTGACATCTTTAAATTTATTCATCACGCATACTTTATCTTCCACCTTTACATAGGTAATCAGATTCTTTCGCTTATCCCCATCTTTGTAGCACTCTTTCAGAGACTTTGTCTGATTGGTATCATCAGTCAGATTAATAATAGAGAACCAATATCCATGTCCTTCTCCTTCGACATCTTTATTAAAGCGAACAGCAAAAATAATCTCATCGTTCATTTTATTGTTCACGTCAAACACCTGTTCGGGAGTAGTCATTAAAGAATATCGCCCCACTAGTTGAGATAGCACATTGCGAGCCTCCGTCCATTTATGGAAAGTCAGGTAAATCTTGCCGAGCAATGCCATTGCAGCACCGGAAGTCACTCGTCCCATATCGGCACTTGTATAAGAAGACGGCAACATATTTTCATTAATAACCTGATTCAAATCACCAACAAGAAAATCATAAACCTGTTGATCGGAACTGCGCCCGATTTTAAGAGCTTCAGCCACCGTCACCACTTTATTAGTCATCGGTATCCCTCCCCATAAACGATACATATTAAAATAAGTAAGGGCACGGATAAAAAGAGCTTCGCCTTTATATTGTTTTTTCAGAGTTGCGTCGAAGTTGGCCTCATCAATTCTATCTAATACAAGATTGCAACGATAGACTCCATTATTAAAGTTCGCCCAGGCATCTTCCAAAATTCCGTTAGAGGCTTTATCTGCAAACTGATCGATATCATAACGGTCTTGTGTTCCGGCAGTGGGCGCACTCAATGTCAAATTATCACTCCGATATTCGCAACACTCTGTAAAATAGGAAACTTGTGTCTGCAATTTGGAGTAACATCCTATCACGGCTACATTAAAATCTTCCGCTGTCTTATATACCTTGTCGGTAGGCACACTGCTACTCGGTTCCAAATCGAAGAAACTATCTGTACAAGCAACTGATAACAAGGCAGTTGATAGGAATAGTATTAGTTTATATTTTTTCATATAACGTGTATTTTAAAGGATGATTAAAGTGTTATGTTTAGCCCAAACAAGAATGTTTTAGCTAATGGATAAGTTCCATAATCCTCACCCGGTGAAAGAGAATTACTCGGACGTGCATTTACTTCCGGATTATATCCGCTATAATTAGTCGAAGTCCATAAATTTTGTCCGGAAACGTAAACTCTTAATTTTTCCACGAAAAAGCGTTGAGTCAGGTTCTTCGGCAAGGTATATCCTAGTGTCACATTCTGCAGTCGCAGATAAGAACCATCTTCCAGATGCCAGGTTGAAGTACGACCATTATACCCCTTTGACTTACGGTTGGCACGGTTCACCTGACCGTTTCCCGGATCTTCCGGACTTTTCCAACGATTCAAGGCTATAGTGGTGCCATTGGTATTACCTTCCAGATTATCAATGTAACGACGATTCAGATTCAGAATCTCATTACCATATACTCCTTGAAAATTAAAATCAAGGTCAAATCCCTTAAACCAGACTTTACCACCAAACCCATAGGTAAAATCGGGCATATAGTTACCTACGATTGTACGATCTTTATCCAAGTCCATCACTCCATCCCCGTCTACATCCACAAAGCGGAAATCTCCCGGCTGGGTATTGCTGAAATGAGGATACTTTTTTAATTCTTCTTCATTGGAGAAAATTCCATCCTGCACCAACAAATAATAACATCCGATAGGTTCACCGACTTTCGTTATGTAATAAGCATGATCTACGCTACCGGTAGATATGATAGGAGCATTACCCGGACCGAGTGCCTTCACTTCGTTCGTATTAGTGGCATAATTAGCATTGAACGAATAACCGAAATCTTTAGTTATATTCTTCTGTGAGGTCAAAGCAACTTCCCATCCCCTATTATTCACTTTACCGATATTCATCAATGCAGTGCTATATCCGGTCAGGTGGGGAACTAGTACATTCAACAACATATTAGAGGTATTGGTATTATAATAATCCACAGTCAATCCCAGCAATCCTTTGAACATCTGCAAATCGATACCCACATTCACCATCGCATTCTTTTCCCAACTCAAATCTTCATTCTTTATGGTACTTGGCTTGTAACCATTCACCAATTGTCCGTTACCTGTGCCAAGCACATAATTATCCAAAGCCATCAGAGACAAATGATCATAATTGCCAATCTGAAAGTTACCGGTCACTCCATAACTCGCTCTTAACTTCAAATCATCAACAAACGACAGACACTTAGCCTTCATAAAGAAGTCTTCTCCGCTTATTCTCCACGCCAAAGAAGCTGAAGGAAAATATCCCCACCGGTTATTCTTGCCAAAACGGGAAGAACCGTCTGCACGAATAGCTACCGAAGCCATATATTTACCTTTATAACTGTACTGCATACGTGCCAGATAAGAAGCAATCGTCCATTGGGTTTTATCAGATGCACCTTTCGTCACCGTACCTCCGGAAATTGTTTGTATATAGTCGTTCGGGAAATCGGTTGCCGTCACATTATCTCCTTTATATGTCTCTTTTTGAGCCGACTGTACTAAGACCACATTGATAGAATGAGCATCCTTAATCGTTGTGTTATAATTGATTTTATTCTCCACCAACCAGTTGAAATAAAAACCTGATGAACTGTAGGCTGTCGGATTTGACTTTACATCATAATACTTCTGTCCCAATAAAGGAAGTTCCGAAGAACGATATTGGTCATTATGCGAACCATAATAATCGCCACCAAAAGAAATGTTATAAGTAAGCCCCTTATACAACTCCAATTCAGCAAAAACTTTTCCGACAATCGCCATACGGTCTACGACATCCGATTGTAAGTTTGCCATGGCTACCGGGTTCAATACGGCATTATGCTGATAGTCATTTCCAATTCTCCAATAGCCATTTCCCTGATAATTATAGCTGCCATCCGCATTATACACCGGCCATACCGGAGGCATCATCAATGCCGATTGCACAATACCATTAGATCCGGAAGCATCTACCCGATTGGAAGTAGAATAGGAAGGAGAGAAATTCAAACCGAATTTCAGTCTTTTATATTTCCCGTCCAAATTCATACGCATACTATATTTCTTAAAGTCGGAATTAATAATAATACCCTCTTTATCATAATAGTTGGCTGAAATGAAATAGCCGACTGTTTTTCCTCTGCCGGAAATAGAAACATTGTGGCTGGTAGTAGCAGCAGTACGAAAAATAGCATCTTGCCAATCCGTATCCGTCAACCCCTTATCACCATTCAGATAGGGAAAGAGTTCGGTAGGAATACGTTCCCATGAATTCGGGCGCATTCCATTCGGGTCATCCGGTGAACCTCCGGGATTAGCATCCAGATAAGCGTTGTCATGACCATCCTTTGCAAATTCGGCAAACTGATATGCATTCATCATTGAAAGTTTCTTCGAAACACTCTGGATACCATAATATCCATCATACTGCACTTTCATCTTTTCCGACTGTCCCTGCTTGGTCGTGATAATAATTACACCGTTGGAACCGCGACTACCATAAATAGCTGCCGACGAAGCATCTTTCAAAACTTCCACAGATTCGACATCATTATTATTCAGATTGGCAAATCCACGTTCCACCGGCACGCCATCAATAATATAAAGAGGATCACTACCGGCATTAACCGTACTGATACCACGAACACGGATACTTACACTTCCCTCCGGATCACCACTTGGCTGTGTAACCTGTACCCCCGGCATCTTACCTGCCAACGCCTGACGAAAGTCTGAAGCAGAAACATCCGCAATTTGTTCAGCTTTCACGGAAGAAATAGAAGTAGAGACGTCTCTTTTTCTCTGAACTCCATATCCCACCACTACTACCTCATCAATCATCTTACTATCTTCTACCAACGTGATTTTCGCCGTATTTTTATCCTTTGCAGAGATATTTACCGTTTTATATCCAATATAAGAAATAGTCAATGTTGCAGACTCCGGTACATTCATTAATGAATAACGTCCGTCAATATCGGTAATCGTACCACTGCCTTCTCCCTTAATCTGCACACTGGCACCAATCACCGGCTCTCCTTTATCATCTGCAACTATTCCCTGGATAGTGCGTGCACGTTGAGCAGTTTCTTCTTTTTTAAGCGGCTGTTTGCTGACAGCAATTGTATGATCGGTCCTATTGAAATAAAGCTTGGCCTGGGAAGTAATTTCTCCCAGAATCT
The DNA here is from genome assembly GCF_003439055.1 of Bacteroides sp. OM05-10AA. Classification (NCBI taxonomy): domain Bacteria; kingdom Pseudomonadati; phylum Bacteroidota; class Bacteroidia; order Bacteroidales; family Bacteroidaceae; genus Bacteroides; species Bacteroides sp. OM05-10AA. The sequence goes on along the minus strand of NZ_QSUR01000023.1, from coordinate 15,518 downwards.
GTTTTAATGAAGCATTTTTAATGTCGAAAGAAACTCTCGGAGCCTTGTTCACCGTCTCCTGATCATAGAGAAACTTAAAATTAGTCTGTTTGCTGATTTTATTGAAAACACTCTCTACCGGCTCATTTTGCACACGAAGCGTAATATCATGCTCTTTCAATGTCTGAGCAGCAGCCGGAGCTATTAAAATGAAGGTGAATAGTAAAAAAGCTAAAAACGAACAGCTATTTTTACTTATCCCTTTACAAATAAGAAGATTATTCATAAATTTGTGCGTTTTAGTAATTGACTAAAGTTATTAAAAACAAGCAATGCACGATACGTTATTCATTTGGGTCGAAGCTTATGAATATCCGTCCGGATTGCGGATAGAGGCATTCCTTTGGAGTGCTTCTATCATTTTGGGGAGGTTCATGAAGGAGCTGTTTTCATCTATTATTTTTTAAAAGGTTGAACATTATCTATTATTCATCTCATTCTTTATAAAGAAGTACATTGATGCCCTCTTTCTTATATTTGATATCACCGCTGATAAATTCAATGGATTTAAGTACCGCTTCCAGACTCTTGTTATCATGTTCGCCGGTAATCAAGTTGTTGAAATCCTGACCGGGAGCAAAAGTAATCCGGCAATTATATACCCGTTCCAGTTCCTTTGCCACATCGCGGATAGGTGTACTGTAAAAGCGTAACCCACCTTTCATCCAGACAGCCACTCCCCTATCCTCTGCTTTCTTACTATATTCTCCGGAAACAGTATTGATAAGCACCTGTTCTTTAGCAGTCAACCTCATCATCGCTTCCGGCAAATCGACCTGCACCTTACCACTCTCCACACTCACAGACACTATTTCATCTGTTGAATAGGATTTTACATCAAACCGGGTACCTAACACCTGAACATCCAGTCGCTTCGTCCTCACAACAAATGGCATCTTTTCATTACGGGCAACACGGAAATATCCCTCTCCTTCAAGTTCCACTTCACGGAGATCTCCAACAAAACGATCCGGATAACGCACTTGCGAACAAGAGTTCAGAACCAAAAGAGTTCCGTCCGGCAAAGTCACTTGTCTTTTCTCACCAAAGGAAGTGGTGATTTCAGCCAGTGTGACCTGTTGTGCATTCATATACCGGAAAAAGTTGACACTCCCTATGATAATGGCTATTACAGCCGCTGTACTGACTGCCACCACAGAAGCCCGACGAAACCATGTACGTTTTTTGTGTTCAATACGCTTCAGTAATTGGCGTGCCTCTCTCTTATATTTTTCCCGCTCCAAATCATTACCAGGTTGCAGATTCCCGGATTCTTCCCAAACCTCTGCTGCCAGTTCGTCCAATATATCTTGGTTTTCTGAATCCTTAATACTTTGCAACAACTGTGAAGCATCATCCAGGGTATAAAGATCATCCAGGTAGCGATGCAATTTATCTTTTTCTGTTTTAGTATCTTTCATCATATATTCAAAATAAGGATATTAATTTCCTTCCCTTTGTATAAGTAATACACAAAAGTAAGAAAGAGCTAGGGTGTGATTAACATTTATTATAAATTCAAGCACAATAGAATCAAAAGTACATCGGCTGATGTACTTGAATATTTAGTCAAATAAGAACGAATCACTTTTAGAGAAAGAGAAATATGTTCTTGCACCGTATGAACAGAAACACCCAATGCTTCGGCTATTTCTTTATGAGACATCTGTAGTTCACGGCTCATTTTGAATACCTCACGCTGGCGGGGCGTTAATTGCTCCAACGCATGAGCAATAATCTCTTTCAAATCATTGAGCAGAATATGATTATTCGTTTCGTTCGTTGAATCGATCGCTTGAGAAAGAATCTGTTCTTTCAGCTGATCTTCATTAGCCATGTCACGCAACTGATTCAAAATACGATTACGCACAATAGTATAAAGATAGGAAGAGAAAGAGACTTCGGGATTGATGAAACGACGAGTCTGCCAAACCACTGTAAACGCATCCTGAAATATATCCTCCGCAAATTCACGCGACTTGACGAATTTCAGGGCGAAGTAGAGCAAACGATTCTTATAAGCGGCATAAAGTTCGCAAAAGGCCTCTTCATCTCCGTCTATCAGACGGAGAACTAGTTCCCGTTCATCCATTAGAGTGTCTGTTGCGTACATACTTTCTTTATTTTTGGTCACAAAGGTATTGTTATGATGTTACAAACGTATGTATTTTTTCTGAAATAAAAAAATAAAGCTCTCTTCTTATTAAATCTCCTGTTAAGAACTTTATCCTCCTTTCTATTGTTATTAGTAACAGTAAAGTGCAAATACGATGCACACCAAAGTTCTATTAAAAAAGAAAGGAAGATTATGAAAAAAGTAATCGACAGAGCTTCATCAAGAGGCTATTTTAATCACGGCTGGCTCAAGACCCATCACACATTCAGTTTTGCCAACTATTATAATCCGGAAAGAATTCATTTCGGAGCATTACGAGTGCTGAACGATGACAGTGTAGACCCGTCTATGGGATTCGATACACATCCGCATAAAAATATGGAAGTGATTTCCATCCCCCTGAAAGGATACCTGAAACATGGTGACAGTGTACAAAACACAAAAACCATCACTCCAGGCGATATTCAGGTTATGAGTACAGGCAGTGGCATTTATCACAGTGAATACAATGGCAGTGATAAAGAACAATTGGAATTCCTGCAGATATGGATATTTCCACGAGTTGAAAATACGAAACCAGAGTATAATAACTTCGATATTCGTCCGCTCCTGAAACAAAATGAGCTGGCATTAATCCTCTCTCCGAACGGTAAAACTCCGGCTTCCATCAAACAAGATGCATGGTTCTCTATGGGAAGTTTCGATACGGAAAAAACAATCGAATATAAGATGCATCAGGAAGGTAACGGAGTATATATCTTCGTACTTGAAGGAGAAATCACAGTGGCGGAAGAACGACTGTCCAAACGTGATGGTATCGGTGTTTGGGATACAAAAGAATTCCCGATACATATATTAAAAGGAACCCAACTTCTATTAATAGAAGTACCCATGTAATTTTCGCTAAAATTTCAATTTATTCTATTCAAAAAGCGGCCGCATCGAAAAGATGAGACCGCTTTTTTATTCATTATCCAAGATTGGTCATTATCGGAGAAATCGTTATTTCCCTTTCTTATAATTCTCCAATCCGGTCTGTAAGAATTCAATATACTTAGGGATATCTTCGTTATAAGCATACGACTTATTCAACGGTTTACCCTGATTGTCCAGCAATACATAGAAAGGCTGGGCATTAGCTCCGAATTTCACACGTTGCAGATAGCTCCATTTATCGCCGACAGTACGCAAAGTTCGTTCTGTACCATTTTCGATAATCTTCACGGGTTCGGTCAACGGAGTTTTATTATCTACATAAAGTGTTATCAATACGTAGTCGTTATTAATCAAATCACTCACTTTCGGGTCAGTCCATACCGCTGCTTCCATCTTACGGCAGTTTACGCAACCATATCCGGTAAAATCGAGCATAACCGGTTTTCCGTTCAAACGGGCATATTCCATTCCTAAATCATAGTCATCGAATTTCGCGTGTACATCATTCTTATGCAGATTGAAATCTTGCGTCTGCATAGGCGGAGCAAATGCAGATACGGCTTTCAATGGTGCTCCCCACAAACCGGGAACCATATATACGGCAAATGCTAAAGAGATTAACGCCATAAAGAAGCGGGTTACTCCCACCTTATTATCATCGTCATCGTGCGGGAATTTGATCTTGCCCAACAGGTAGAATCCAAGCAAAGCAAAGATGACAATCCATAAAGCTAGGAATGTTTCGCGGTCAAGCAATCTCCAACCATAAGCCAAATCAGCAACAGACAAGAATTTAAGTGCAAATGCCAATTCGAGGAAACCCAGCGTAACCTTGATAACATTCATCCATCCGCCGGATTTTGGCATCGATTTCAGCCAAGACGGGAACAGGGCAAAGAGTGTGAACGGCAACGCCAAAGCAATGGCAAATCCTAACATACCGATTGCCGGAGCAACTACGCTTCCTGTTGTAGATACCTGTACCAGCAGGAAGCCGATAATCGGACCTGTACAAGAGAAAGATACCAATGAAAGCGTGAAAGCCATCAGGAAAATACTTAGCAATCCGGTCGTAGATTCAGCTTTACTATCTACCGCATTTCCCCACTTCGACGGCAGCCTGATTTCAAACGCTCCAAAGAATGAAGCAGCAAAAATCACCAGCATCAGGAAGAAGAGAATGTTGAAAATAGCATTGGTAGATAAAGCATTTAATGCACTGGCTCCGAAAATCAAAGTAATAGCCAAGCCCAATGCCACATAAATCACTACGATAGATGCACCGTATGTCCACGCATCACGAATTCCTTTCTTTTTGTCTTTACTACGTTTTAAGAAGAAACTGACTGTCATCGGAATAATCGGCCATACACAAGGGGTAAACAATGCCAATAATCCACCCAGAAAACCTGTTATGAATATATATATCCAGGACATGTCTTCCTGACCATGTTCTTCTCCCAAGGCTTGTAAATCACTGATTACCGGTTTCCAAAGATCACCCGATGCAACAGCAGGCTGAATATCCGTAGCAGCTTCGGTTGTAGTTGCAGGCACCAGTTCCATCATCGCAGAAGAATCTTTCGTAGCAGCAGGAACGGGTTCTTCTTTTTGCTTATCCGCTACCTTTTGCTCCGGTTGCTCTGTTTTCGTTGCAGCGGCATTTCCGGCTTTTGCTACTCCGGAATACTTGAACGGCACCTGAGTAGGAGGCAGACAACTCTCGTCATCACAAGCTCCATATTCCAGATAACCTTCGATTGCGTAAGCTCCACCCGTGAATTTTACTTTCTGCACAAACTTTGCTGTATTCTCGAAATAGCGTACCTTCATTTCGAACAATTTATCGAAAGTAGCTACTTCTTTGCCTACAGGCTTCAGTTTGCCAACAAGCTCGACACCCGATTTATTATCAACATTGAATGTTGCGGAAATAGGGCCGCCATCTCCCAGATCGGTAGAATAAACATGCCAACCTTTATCCATGGTAGCTGTAAACACCACCTCTGCCTCCGTATCGGAGAGAGCTGTCAGCTCTGTTTTAAACTTTACCGGATCTTTGATCTGCGCTTGCAATGCATATACAACAAAGCTTAAAAGCAGGAAAGAAATTATTTTTCTCATCTTTATTTTTGGGGTTTATAATTCATAGTCTACGCACGCACGGCCCTCCTTCGTTTCAGCCAGAATCTTTCCGGCAGCTACGTGGTCGGGATGTGTTGCGTAGAATTTAACATCTTCTAGTGTATCAAACTCACTGTAAAGCGCAATATTCCATGTTTCACCAGGATTCATATTCAATCCGACCTCCACTTTGCGAATTACAGAAATTTTAGCAGGAAGAGCTTCTATCGCTTCCTTGAATTTAGTCATGACTTCCAGTTTCTCTTCAGCAGGAACTTCGTCTTTTAACTTAAATAATACAATGTGTTTTACCATTACGTTGTTATTTTAATGAATTGTTTCTATATTTGTCTTGTTAATGCGTTTACCACATTAATAGTAATGCAAAAATACTCTATTTGGTTCAAATATACATTTAAAGAGATGTTAATTATAGGAATAGCAGGCGGAACGGGCTCCGGAAAGACCACCGTCGTACGGAAAATTATAGAAAGCCTCCCCGCAGGAGAAGTAGTACTCTTACCACAGGATTCATACTACAAAGACAGTAGTCATGTCCCGGTTGAAGAACGCCAGAATATCAATTTTGACCATCCGGATGCTTTTGAATGGAGTCTGCTTTCCAAGCATGTCATGACGCTGAAAGAAGGAAAGAGCATCGAACAGCCCACCTATTCTTATCTCACATGTACACGCCAGCCCGAAACCATTCATATCGAACCTCGTGAAGTGGTTATCATTGAAGGAATCCTTGCCTTATGTGATAAAAGGCTGCGCAATATGATGGACCTCAAAATATTTGTTGATGCCGATCCCGACGAACGCCTGATACGTGTCATCCAGAGAGATGTCATTGAGCGCGGACGTACTGCCGAAGCTGTAATGGAACGTTATACACGGGTTTTAAAACCTATGCACCTGCAGTTTATCGAACCTTGCAAACGATATGCCGACCTTATTGTACCGGAAGGAGGCAGTAATAGGGTAGCTATTGATATACTGACCATGTACATCAAGAAGCACCTTAAGAATTAAAAATTGAAAATTAAAAATTAAGAAATGAATGTCAAGACACTGAGTATTCCTTTATTTCTTATTCTATTTTGTTGTATGCTCGGATGCCGGAATAAGCATCATAACAAGATGGATGAGACAGCACGTGATCTTCCACAAATAAAAGATAGTGGTGAACTCGTTGTATTGACATTATATAGTTCTACTTCCTATTTCATTTACCGGGGACAAGAAATGGGGTTCCAGTATGAACTTAGTGAACAGTTTGCTAAAAGCCTGGGACTAAAGCTCAGGGTTGAAGTAGCCAACAGTGTCGACGAAATGATCCAAAAATTATTGGCAGGCGAAGGAGACATGATTGCCTATAATCTGCCAATCACCAAAGAGTGGAAAGACAGTCTTCTTTATTGTGGCGAAGATGTAATTACTCACCAGGTAATTGTTCAGCAAGGGAGAGGAAAACAGAAACCATTGAAAGATGTAACCGAACTGGTCGGAAAAGATATATATGTAAAACCGGGGAAATATTATGACCGCCTCGTCAATCTGAACAGTGAATTAGGAGGAGGTATCCGGATTCATGAAGTCACCAATGACAGTATCACTATTGAGGACTTGATTACGCAAGTGGCACAAGGAAAAATTCCGTATACGGTGGCCGACAATGATTTAGCCAGACTTAATAAGACCTATTATCCCAATTTAAATATCGATCTGTCCATCAGTTTCGATCAACGCTCTTCGTGGGCGGTACGGAAAGACAGCCCCGAACTGGCAGCTGCCGCTACCCAATGGCATCAGGAAAACATGACTTCTCCTGCTTACACAGCCAGTATGAAACGCTATTTTGAGAATAGTAAAATGATGCCGCACTCCCCTATCCTCTCCTTAAAAGAAGGAAAGATATCTCATTATGACCATTTATTCAAGAAGTATTCCAAAGACATCGGCTGGGACTGGCGCATGCTTGCATCATTAGCGTATACAGAATCCAATTTTGACACTACCGCTGTATCTTGGGCAGGTGCCAAAGGACTCATGCAGTTAATGCCTGCCACAGCACGTGCAATGGGAGTACCTCCCGGCAAAGAGCAGAATCCGGAGGAAAGTGTGAAAGCGGCTATTAAATATATTACTGCCACCGACCGGAGTTTCAGCATGATTCCCGATAAGCAGGAACGGCTCAATTTTATCCTGGCATCTTACAATGCCGGTTTGGGACATATATATGACGCAATGGCACTAGCCGAAAAATACGGGAAGAACAAATTAGTATGGAAAGATAATGTAGAAAACTTCATCTTGCTTAAAAGCAATCAAGAATACTTCAACGATCCTGTCTGCAAAAACGGATATTTCCGTGGCATCGAGACTTACAATTTCGTTCGAGATATTATGTCGCGCTATGAATCCTACAAAAAGAAAATAAAAGCATAAGTAAAGTATTAGGTGTAATACCTAATACTTATTTCTTATAGGTCATCAGACTGATTACGACAATAGCCAATACAGATAATGGTAAGGCAAATAATATCGGGTCAATCACAGGGAAAGGATAAGTGGTTATCAACACATCCCGTCCGAATAACGCTTTACAGATACCTAATGCTGCAGATTCTTTCTGATGAAGAAACACAAGAGCAAACAGACTGCCGATTGTTCCCACCCAAAGACTTGCCATGACGCCTTGTTTAGTAGCTTTCTTCCAATATAAAGCACAGAAATAAGCCGGAAGAAAAGCGGCTGCACAAATTCCCATAAAGATAGAAGTTCCGCGGGCTATAATATCATGAGGCAACATATAACAAATAATATAGCTGACTAGGATAGAGAACAATACGCCCAGACGAATCACATTGGTAAGTTTATTCCGTGAACGGGGTTTATAAGTTCCGTAAATATCAGAACCTACCGAAGCACCCATCGTGTGAAACTGCGAACTTAGCGTAGACATACTGGCTGAAAGGATACACAACATAAAGAGTGCGGCAAACCAGTCGGGCATCGCTTTATTAATAAAATACGGAATTATCTTATCAATATCCTGCACAACTTCGGTAGCAACCGCTCCTTCTGTTTTCAGGAAGAAAAGATTACTCAAGGCTCCGGCATGATAGATAGCTCCTACTGTTATAATCAGAAAGAAACAACCGATGAATACACCGCGGTTCAACTGCTTACTACTCTCCACGGTCATAAAGCGAACCACCAGCTGGGGTTGTGCAAGACAACCGATTCCTACCCCTAAAATGAGAGAAGTAACAAGTGAATACCACTGCGGTGACCCCATTACAGGCATTGCTGTCCACCCCTGATGCCCCAATGCTTTAAATTTTTCAGGAACCAATGGAGCAATAGCAGTCAACTCTTTATTAGCTTCGGTAAAGCCCATGCCGAGCACCTGATATAGAGAGAATAACAGGAACAACATACAGCCAAACATAATAACTGCCTGTAACGCATCTGTATACATCACTCCTTTCATTCCTCCTGCTATGACATAAGCAGCAATGACCAATGTAAATATCAACAAAGAGATATTGAAATCAATCTGGAAAATCTGTTCGATGAATACGGCTCCACCCTTCATTACAACCGCTGCATAAAGCGGCATTCCGATGAAAATAACAGCAGCAATAAATACCTGTATATTACGGGAACGGAAATGACGGCCTAACAATTGAGGGAAAGTACTCACATTCAACTTCGCCCCCATACGCCGGGTACGCAAACCAAAAAAGATAAAAGCTATAACCACCCCTACAAACATATTGAGGAAACAGAGCCACTGAATACCCATTCCAAAAGCAGCCGCCACTCCTCCAAAACCTACAATAGCAGATGCGGAAATAAACGTAGCACCATAAGAAAGTGCCATTACGATGGGATTCATCTGACGTCCGCCTACCAAATAGTCACTGGTATTCGTTGTTTTCTTATATCCCAAAAAGCCGAGGTAGGCCAGTGACAGCAGATAAGCTACCACAATTAGTCCAAGAGTAAATGTATTCATCGGGTTTCGTCTTTTTCGTCGTCCTTATTCCAATATTTCAGCCCAAACCAGGCAGCAAAAATCACACATACCACCGAAAGCAGGTAAGGCAGAATTATAAAAGGGTCGTCTATTCCAAACATTTGCGTATCAGATTTTAATCAATTTAGACGCAAATGTAAGGAAATTATTGAAAAGACAAAACTTTTGTTTACTAATACTGATTATAATGTATCTTTTTCTCGTCAAATTTCTGTTTCGGGTTCTCTTTTGTAGCCGGATAGCCAAAAGGAATGACACAAAGCGGAAGAATATTATCGGGCAGGTTAGTATATTTACGCACTACTTGCATACGGTCTTCATAAGGATAGGCCGCTGTCCATACAGCACCCAATCCCAGACTTTCAGCAGCCAACAAAATATTCTGTGCTGCTGCGGAACAATCTAAATACCAATATGACGAGCGTACTGAATCTCCACAGACGATGATGGCGTTACGGGCCTGCGTCAGCATTTTGGCATAAGGAAGTGCTGCTGCCATTGAATCCAGTTTGGCACGATCAGATACTACCACAAATTCCCATGGACGGATATCCCTACCCGTAGGAGCAGCCATTCCGGCACGAAGCATCAAGTCGATTTTCTCTTTCTCTACTCCTTTATTCAGATAAGCACGCACACTTTTGCGCTCGAAAATATTATCCAACACAGCATTTCCGGTTCCGGATGTTCCTTTTTCTTCTTTTGCAGAAGAACAGGAGGTCATAGCAGTGACTGCTACAATCAGACATAAGAAAGAGAAAATCTTTTTCATTGTGACAATGTTTAAAACAGGTTCAACTTATTTTTCTGTGCTTCTTCCAACGAAACAGTTTCACGCTTCATCAGCCCACTCTTTTCACGGAGTGCTTCATATTCTGTTTCCAATTCATTCACCAGCTCGGCTTTTGCCTGCGGGTTGAGCAATTTGGAAGCGACACTTGCATTTTGGGAAGCATCTTTCAGGTGTACTACCGGAGCATGATAAACAGGAGCAATCTTTAATGCCGTATGCATCTTCGATGTAGTGGCTCCACCAATCAAAAGAGGAATATCCAAACCTGCTTTTTCAAGTTCAACAGCCACGTGAGCCATTTCTTCCAAAGATGGAGTAATCAGTCCACTCAACCCGATCATATCTACCTTTTCTTCAATAGCACGCTGAACGATGGTTTCTGCAGGAACCATTACTCCTAAATCTACAATATCATAACCATTGCAGGCCATCACTACAGCTACAATGTTTTTTCCGATGTCGTGCACATCCCCCTTTACAGTTGCCAGTAGCACTTTACCTGCCGAAGCACTTCCTTCCACTTTTTCCGATTCAATGATCGGTTGCAAGATAGCTACGGCTTTCTTCATGGTGCGGGCAGTCTTCACAACCTGGGGAAGAAACATTTTACCGGCACCAAACAGTTCACCAACATGGTTCATTCCATCCATCAACGGCCCTTCAATTACATCGACAGCTTTATCATAAAGAGGCAATGCCTCTGCCAAGTCCTGTTCCAGAAAATCTCCAATTCCTTTCATCAAGGCATACTTCAAACGTTCCTGAACAGTTCCTTCTCTCCAGGCATCTTGCTTGACAGCCGGTTGTCCGGCAGTTTCGCTCATGTTTGCTTTCAGAGATTCCGCTAATTCGATAAGCCGTTCCGCCGCATCCGGACAACGGTTTAAGACAACATCTTCTATCTTTTCCAAGACATCGGTCGGAATATCAGTGTACAATACGGAAGTTCCCGGATTCACAATCCCCATGTCCATTCCTTGCTGGATGGCATGATAAAGGAACACCGCATGCATGGCTTCACGGATATAATTGTTGCCACGGAAAGAGAAAGAAAGGTTGCTGACTCCTCCGCTGATGTGTGCACCGGGGAGATTTTTCTTTATCCAAGCGGTAGCTTCAATAAAATCTACAGCATAGTTATTATGTTCTTCAATCCCCGTAGCTACAGCAAGCACATTGGGGTCAAAAATAATATCATGAGGATTAAAACCGATTTTGTCAACCAAAAGACGGTAAGCCCGTTGGCAAACTTCGATTTTACGGGCGGCTGTATCTGCCTGTCCTTTCTCGTCGAACGCCATAACCACAGCAGCGGCTCCATATTGCCGGATGATTCGGGCATGTTCAAGGAAAACTTCCTCTCCCTCTTTCAAAGAAATAGAATTGACGATTGATTTGCCCTGAAGACACTTCAGTCCGGCTTCAATAACTTCCCATTTGGAAGAATCAATCATGATCGGAACACGGGCTATTTCCGGTTCAGACATGATAAGGTTCAGGAAAGTAGTCATCTCTGTCTTTGCCTCCAACAATCCATCGTCCATATTGACGTCAATCACTAAAGCACCGTCCTCCACTTGTTGACGGGCGATAGAGAGAGCTTCATCGTATTTCTTTTCATTGATGAGACGAAGGAACTTGCGCGAACCGGCTACGTTGCAACGTTCGCCGACATTCACAAAGTTTATTTCCGGCTTCACTTCCAACAGTTCAAGTCCGGAGAGCCACATACAATCCGGCGCAGAGGCAGGAACGTGTGGTTTAGCTCCTTCTACAAGGGCAGGATATTCAGCAATATAAGCATCTGTCGTACCACAACAGCCACCAATAATATTAATTAATCCTTCTTCAATATATTCTCTCACTTCATGAGCCATATCCGCAGGTGTCTGGTCATACTTACCCAGACTATTCGGTAACCCGGCATTCGGATAGGCACTAATATAATAAGGTGCACGGGATGCCAGCTGTTCCAGGAACGGCTTCAACTGACGGGCACCGAATGAGCAATTCAAACCGACTGAAAAGATATTGGCATGTTGCACAGAAGCTAGAAATGCATCCAATGTTTGTCCGGACAATGTTCGTCCACCAATATCAGACACTGTTACAGATAACATGATCGGCACTTCTACGCCTGTCATTTTCATAGCTTGTTCGGCTGCAAAAATTGCAGCTTTGGCATTTAGGGTATCAAAGATTGTTTCAATCAGAATGGCGTCAACCCCACCTTCGAGCATTGCTTCCATTTGTTGCTGATAGGATGCAGCCAGTTCGTCGTAACTCAAAGCACGATAAGCCGGGTTGTTCACGTCCGGGCTCATAGAACAGGTTTTATTGGTAGGTCCTACGGAGCCGGCCACAAAACGTGGTTTATCGGGATTCTTGGCTGTATACTCGTCAGCAAGGTCACGAGCCAGTTTTACGGCTGCAAGATTCATCTCACGCACGTATTCTTCTACGTGGTAATCGGCCATAGAAACTGTGGTTGAACTAAATGTATTGGTCTCGATGATATCCGCACCCGCTTCCAGGTATTTACGATGAATATCCTGAATCACGTCGGGACGTGTCAGACACAACAAGTCATTATTCCCTTTCAGCTGTCCGGGAATATGCGCAAACCGTTCACCACGAAAATCTTCTTCTTTGAGATTATATTGTTGAATCATTGTACCCATTGCCCCATCCAGAATAAGGATGCGCTCGGATACGATCTGAGAAATTGTCTTTTTCATTACCCTATCACATTAATACCTAATTACCACTCTGCCAACATTGCCAGACTTCTCGTAGTCCGGCGTTTTATCTTATAGCGTTTTATTTACCGCTTGAACATTCTTGCCATATCTCTACGGTCGTCTTTCTCCTTAATGGATTCCCGTTTATCATACTCTTTCTTACCTTTCGCCAAAGCTATGACCAGTTTCGCCAAACCTTTCTCATTGATAAACAAACGTACAGGGACAATCGTAAAGCCGGGATTTTTCATCTCCCGCTGAAGTTTTTCCAATTCTTTTTTACTAAGCAACAACTTCCTCTCTCTACGTGCCGTATGATTATTGTACGATCCATAGAAATATTCGGCGATGTGCATATTCTTCACCCACAATTCGCCTTTCGTAAAATAGCAAAACGTATCTACCAGACTGGCTTTTCCCAAACGAATGGATTTTATTTCCGTACCGGTCAACACAATACCTGCTGTGTAGGTATCTATCAGCTCGTAATCAAACGTGGCCCGTTTATTCTTTATATTTACAGAAGGTTGTTTCATCTTCACTCATTAATTAAGTATAGCCGTCAGTCTATTAAATACAATCTGTATCACCGTCGGACATAGTATTAACAATACAGACGACAAAAGGGTGTATTTTAATCGTTGTTTTTCTTCTACTCCCATCAATACAGGAACTCCCTCCCATACCACATAGACGATGTAGAACTGCAGCAACCAGGCAATAATTCTAAAATCAGGTAATAGTCCGGTTACTATCTGAAGCAGGAAAGGCACAACTAATGCATATCCTGCAAACTGTTGTGTCAACGGCATATTGCTATGCATGCCAAACATTCTTGTTCCCATTTCATTAATGGCATAAGCTGCCAGAAAATAGCCACCGAACAGGGCCACAGCTACGGCACAACAGTTGGTCATAGCTATCTGGAAACTTTGCGGACCTCCCCATCCATTCGTCAATAATGAACCGACGAACACGGACAGACCGCATAAACCAATCATAGGATAGACAAAAGTCATATATACTTTTCGCCTATCCTCTTCCATAGAAATTTCCTCCCAGGCCTTGGCCGGAGAGGAAATCAATTTCATTGCTATGTTAAATAGTTCTTTGTAGTTCAATTGTTATTCTTTAAATAGATACTCATATGGGAATTTTGCATCCTTAATACTTCCTTCATCAAACTTATCATTACTTTCGTTTTGATCAATCACAACATAAACCTTAGTTGGAACAGAAGATAATGTACGAAGAATCATTGATAAATTAAATGCTTTATACTCAAAATTACTATCCTTTCTTTCTACAGTCTTACCATCTCCACTTTCACTCTCTATAGCTTGAGCATTATGATGCAAACGCAAAGTCAAAATCCCATCTTTGAAACCTGTTTCAGAATCATAATATAGCTCAAAAGAATGTCTATTCAACTCAGCCTGTGCATCTTCTTCCTTTTCATACTTTTTGTATTTATAAGCAATCGGAAGAATCAATGTATTCTTATCAAAAAAGCCACCTTTTAATACACCATATATCGTAGAAGGTTCTAATGTCATCACTGGAGAATTAGACGTTACATATGGAGTAGTGGTCGCATATGATTCCTTTATATAAGAAGGTTCTGCCAATAAAGTGATAGTTACAGAAGTTGCATTTTCTGCAATTGTAGCTCTATCATATTGATATGCTATCAATGCCATAGTTTCTGACGTTGTTATTGCAGAAGTAGGTACCAGTTTATTACCAGCCATATCTTTAAAATAAACAGGAAAGTCTTGAACAACTCGTACAAAGTCATTCCGCTGAACAATTGTATTATCATCTCCATTCATACATGAAGTAACTGACATACCCATAACCACAGCCATCAAAGCCACCAAGAAAAATTTCATCTGTTTCATAAACATATTTTTTAGATTTTGCAAAGATATAAATTCTAATTCATAATTAATAAATGCAAGGACTTAAAAAATACTGCATCCATTACTTTATTATTTTTGCAAAAAGCTCTAAGTGATCGTCTACATAACTCGCAATCAATGCTGTAACTTGTTCTTCCATTTCCAAATAAGTCTCTTCCAGCTCATCGAAAGCTTCATATTGCTCATACATAGCCATAAATTCATCATCCGTCCGTTCCTTTTCCAAGTCTTTCCGATTGGCATCAAAGATTTTCTTAGCCTTATAAACTAATTTAGAGAATTCTTCTGCCCCCCATAAACGCATCACTTTCGCAAACGGATTATCAAAGATATATCCACCATAGCCGTTCTGAATTAATTGGCAAAATCCACCAACCATTATTTCATCACGAAAAATCTGATATGCCAGCAAAGAATGTTGCTCGCCAGTGAGCAAAGGCATCGTATCAGCAGTCAATTCACCGCCAATCACTTCCTTATATTTATCAGTAAACACTTGGATGAATTCATCCATTCCTTCACCCGCTGCCTTTTGCAATGCAGATTCTACAACTTCGATCATAATCTTTCTTATAAATTATGTGGCAAAGCTACGAATTTTATTCTACATCTGGTGATAATCCTTGCACAATCTTACCTATCTTAACTTCATTATCCATTCTTCACGTCTTTCACAAGACGCATATCAACTCATTTACAGGTGCTTCCGGTGAACTAATCAAATAAAATACGGTATTCACACCATTCACACCTGTAAGCGTCTCCGCGATTCTATATAGTGTATTAAAATAAAAAGGCT
>NZ_QSUR01000022.1:0-123658 GCF_003439055.1 Bacteroides sp. OM05-10AA | reverse complement strand
GCGAAAGTAGGAAGAAAACTACTTCGTTTTCCTCCTACTCGATTTTCATTGTTAGACAACGTTTCTTTCCTCTTCTTAACTCATATTTTTTGTATAAAGTATTATTTTTCAAAGAATAATGTGTACTTTTGCACTCGCATACTAAAAAGAGTTTTAATATATTATATGGTAAAAGATTTATTAACCCCCGATTATATCTTCGAGTCCAGCTGGGAAGTATGTAATAAAGTGGGAGGGATATATACCGTCTTGTCGACACGGGCAAATACATTACAGGAAAAATTCCGCGACAGAATTTTCTTCATAGGTCCTGATGTGTGGCAAGGAAAGGAGAACCCTCTATTCATCGAGTCGGATAACCTATGTGCTGCCTGGAAAGAGCATGCGCTTGAGAAAGACGAACTTTCTGTCCGTGTGGGACGATGGAATATCCCCGGTGAACCCATAGTCATTCTTGTTGATTTCCAACCTTTTTTTGAAAAGAAAGACGATATATACACAGAAATGTGGAATCGTTATCAAGTAGATTCGTTGCACGCCTATGGCGATTACGACGAGGCTTCTATGTTTTCCTATGCCGCAGGAAGAGTGGTGGAGAGTTTCTATCGCTACAACCTGACGGAAACGGATAAGGTGGTATATCAGGCACATGAATGGATGACTGGAATGGGAGCACTTTATGTACAGGAAGCTGTGCCGGAGGTTGCTACTATTTTTACGACCCATGCTACGTCTATCGGTCGTTCCATTGCCGGCAATAATAAGCCGTTGTATGACTATCTGTTTGCTTATAATGGCGACCAGATGGCGCAGGAACTGAACATGCAATCGAAACACTCGATTGAGAAACAGACTGCACATTATGTAGACTGTTTTACTACGGTGAGTGAAATAACCAATAATGAATGCAAGGAATTACTGGATAAACCGGCAGATGTTGTTCTGATGAACGGTTTTGAAGATGATTTTGTGCCGAAAGGAAGCACGTTTACCGGCAAGCGTAAGCGCGCACGTACCTTGATGCTTAGTGTTGCCAATAAATTATTGGGAACAAATCTGGGTGATGATACGTTAATTGTCGGAACCAGTGGGCGATATGAGTTTAAGAATAAAGGTATTGATGTTTTTTTGGAATCATTAAACCGCTTGAACAGGGATAAGAAACTGCATAAGAATGTGTTGGCATTCATCAATGTACCCGGTTGGGTGGGAGAGCCTCGCGAGGATTTGCAGGCACGTTTGAAGAGCAAAGATAAGTTCGACACTCCCCTTGAAGTACCGTTTATCACTCATTGGCTGCATAATATGACTCATGACCAGGTGTTGGACATGTTGAAATATCTGGGAATGGGCAATCGTCCGGAAGATAAGGTAAAGGTGATTTTTGTTCCTTGTTATCTGGATGGTCGTGATGGTATCATGAATAAAGAATATTATGATATATTGCTGGGGCAGGATTTGAGTGTCTATGCTTCTTATTACGAACCGTGGGGATATACTCCGCTGGAAAGTGTAGCTTTCCATGTGCCGACAATCACTACGGATCTGGCAGGATTCGGACTTTGGGTAAACAGCCTGAAGAACCAGCATGGCATTAATGATGGAGTGGAAGTGCTGCATCGTTCGGACTATAATTATTCGGAAGTGGCGGATGGTATCAAAGATACGATTACGTTGTTTGCGGATAAGACAGAGAAAGAGGTGAAGGAAATCCGTAAGCGTGCTGCTGAAGTTGCAGAGCAGGCTTTATGGAAGCACTTTATACAATATTATTATGAAGCTTATGATATCGCTTTGCGTAAGGCAAGGATACGTCAGTTAAGTTAAGAAAGAAATTATTTATCAATAAGTAAACGAAAACATTATGAAAATCAAAGTTAGTAATGTGAATACTCCCAACTGGAAAGAGGTTACTGTGAAATCACGTATACCGGAAGAGTTGGAGAAGTTGTCTGAAATCGCACGCAACATTTGGTGGGCATGGAATTTTGAAGCGACTGAACTGTTTAGAGATCTAGATCCGGAACTTTGGAAAGAATGTGGACAGAATCCAGTACTGTTGTTGGAACGTATGAGCTATGAGAAGCTGGAAGCGCTGGCAAAAGACAAGGTGATTCTAAGAAGAATGAATGAAGTTTATACGAAATTCAGAGATTACATGGATGTGAAGCCGGATGAGCAACGCCCATCTATAGCTTATTTCAGCATGGAATATGGCTTGAGCAGCGTCCTGAAAATATATTCCGGTGGTCTGGGCGTATTGGCTGGTGACTATCTGAAAGAGGCTTCCGACAGCAATGTTGATTTGTGTGCGGTAGGTTTCTTGTATCGTTACGGCTACTTTACTCAAACGTTGTCTATGGATGGACAGCAGATTGCCAACTACGAGGCACAGAACTTCGGTCAACTTCCTATTGAACGCGTAATGGATGCCCACGGTCAGCCGATGGTGGTAGATGTTCCTTATCTTGATTATTATGTTCATGCAAACGTATGGCGTGTGAATGTTGGACGTATTTCTTTGTATCTGCTTGACACAGATAATGAAATGAACAGCGAATTCGACCGTCCTATCACTCACCAGCTTTATGGTGGCGACTGGGAAAACCGTTTGAAACAGGAAATCTTGTTGGGTATCGGTGGTATCCTGACTCTGAAAGCTCTGGGTATCAAGAAAGATGTTTATCACTGTAATGAAGGACATGCTGCATTGATTAATGTTCAGCGTATCTGCGACTATGTAGCTACTGGATTGACTTTCGACCAGGCTATTGAGTTGGTTCGCGCTTCTTCTCTTTATACTGTTCATACTCCGGTGCCTGCAGGTCACGACTATTTTGACGAAGGTTTGTTCGGCAAATATATGGGTGGTTATCCTTCCAGAATGGGTATCTCATGGGATGACTTGATGGATCTTGGACGTAACAATCCGGGCGACAAGGGCGAACGTTTCTGTATGTCTGTTTTTGCTTGCAACACTTCACAGGAAGTGAACGGTGTAAGCTGGCTGCACGGAAAAGTTTCTCAAGAAATGTTCTCTTCTATCTGGAAAGGTTATTTCCCGGAAGAAAGCCACGTAGGATATGTAACGAATGGTGTTCACTTCCCAACTTGGAGTGCAACAGAATGGAAAGAATTATACTTTAAATATTTCAACGAAAACTTCTGGTTCGATCAGTCTAATCCTAAGATTTGGGAAGCTATCTACAATGTGCCCGATGAAGAGATTTGGAAGACTCGTATGACTATGAAGAATAAGTTGGTTGACTATATCCGTAAGTCATTCCGCGATACATGGTTGAAGAACCAGGGAGATCCTTCTCGTATCGTTTCACTGATGGATAAGATCAATCCGAACGCATTGCTGATTGGTTTCGGCCGTCGTTTTGCTACTTACAAACGTGCACACTTGCTGTTCACCGACTTGGATCGTCTTTCTAAGATCGTGAACAATCCTGATTATCCGGTACAATTCCTGTTTACAGGTAAAGCTCACCCGCACGATGGAGCAGGCCAGGGCTTGATTAAGCGTATCATTGAAATCTCTCGTCGTCCGGAATTCCTGGGTAAGATTATCTTCCTCGAGAATTACGATATGCAACTGGCTCGTCGTCTGGTTTCCGGCGTTGATATCTGGTTGAATACTCCGACTCGTCCGTTGGAAGCATCCGGTACATCTGGTGAAAAAGCTTTGATGAACGGTGTTGTCAATTTCTCCGTATTAGACGGATGGTGGCTGGAAGGTTACCGTGAAGGTGCAGGTTGGGCGTTGACTGAAAAACGTACTTACCAGAATCAGGAACATCAGGATCAGCTGGATGCTGCTACTATTTACAGTATTCTTGAAACTGAAATCCTTCCGTTGTATTATGCACGTAATAAGAAGGGATATTCTGAAGGCTGGATCAAAGTGGTGAAGAATTCTATCGCACAGATTGCTCCTCATTATACCATGAAGCGTCAGTTGGATGATTACTATAGCAAGTTCTATTGCAAACTGGCAAAACGTTTCCAGACTTTGGCTGCTAACGATAATGCAAAAGCAAAAGAAATCGCAGCTTGGAAAGAAGATGTGGTTGCTAAATGGGATTCTATTGAAATCGTATCTTGTGACAAGGTAGAAGAGCTGAAGAATGGTGATATCGAAAGCGGAAAAGAATATACTATTACTTACGTTATCGATGAAAAAGGCTTGAATGATGCAGTGGGACTTGAATTGGTTACTACTTACACAACTGCAGACGGAAAACAACATGTTTATTCTGTAGAACCGTTCAGTGTAGTCAAGAAAGAAGGCGACTTGTATACATTCCAGGTTAAACACAGCTTGTCAAATGCAGGTAGTTTCAAGGTGTCTTACCGTATGTTCCCGAAGAATCCGGAACTTCCACACCGTCAGGACTTCTGCTACGTACGTTGGTTTATCTAATTGCTTGAGTAAAAGTAGGGGAGTATATCTCCCTCACTTTCATACATACATTCAGCCCCTGTATTCTTTGAGAATGACAGGGGCTGAATTTTTTATCTGTTTGGAGAGTGGGGCGTAAAGTCTCGCAAATAAAAAAGACTGTCTCATTTTCTATTTGAGACAGTCTTGTATAAATTTCAAGGCCTTTGGAAAAGCCTTTCTTTGGATCTGTTATTTAACAGCTTCTGCAATTTTAGCTTGAAGTTCTTCTCCGTGCAGACCGCGAGCAATAATCTTACCGCTACCATCGATCAATACAGTGTGAGGAATGCTGTTTACAGCATAAAGCTGTGCACCTTCACTTTGCCAGAATTTCAGGTCGGACATTTGCGGCCAAGTCATGTCTAGTTTCTTGATTGCTTCTTTCCATGCAGCACCATCCTGATCGAGAGATACACCTACGATTTCGAAGTTTTTGCCTTTGTACTTAGCGTATGTTTCTACTAGGTTAGGCATTTCGCGACGGCAAGGACCGCACCAGCTAGCCCAGAAGTCAACCAATACCACTTTTCCTTTGCCTACATAATCAGACAACTTCACTGTCTTTCCTTCCGGAGTCTGCATTTCGAAATCAACAAATTGAGTACCTACAGCAGTCTTTTTCTGCTTGTCAGTCATCTCTTTGATTCTTACGATTGTTTCGTCATTCTGGAAATTAGCAGGAATTTGTTGCAACAAAGCTTCATTTTCGTCCGTAGAGTTATTGTAGAAAGTTTGTTTAAACAAGAATACTCCAACCGGGTTGGTGATATTCTTTTGTACGCCTTCTTTGATTGCTTTGTCATATTGTTCTTCCAGCTGAGCACCTTCTTTTTGTTTGGCCTCTTTTTGCTCATCACTTAAAGATGTATTACCCATTGCCTCATAAATGGCATTCATTTTTTTGCTGATGTCATTGATTTGAGCTCTGATTTCCTGGTATGCATCGTTGTTGGGAGTACCGGTAACAGCGTCATTATCCTTGGTCAGGGCAACGTTGATTTTTCCGTTTTCCAGGAAGAAGTCGATCATCAACGGTTCTCCGTTCACTTCACAAGTGACATAACGGCTAACCACAGAATCTTGTGTGCCTTCAAAGGTAAAAGTACCTTTGGTGATAACGGCTGTATCTAGTTTGGTCAGATTTCTACCATTGGCTTCCTGAAGATAAACGGTGTCACCATCGCTTGCACCTTCTACTGTACCTGTAATAGTGTATCCGGCTTTGTTTCCGCCAGTACAAGCTACCATGCTTAACGCTGCCGTTGCAATAACTAAATAAGTAAACTTTTTCATGCTTTTGTAAAATTGGTGAATAAATATTTATGCAAAGATAGATTTTTTTTCTGTCGGGCATCGAAAAACACTGTTATATTAGATTAACACGTAGGTGGAAACCGCAGAAATGTGTACCTTTGCAGCCCAAACTTTAGTATGAATATGCAAGAAGATAAATCCATCATTGAGGTGAGCCATGTATCGAAGTACTTTGGCGATAAAACAGCATTGGATGATGTGACTCTGAACGTGAAAAAGGGCGAGTTTGTGACTATCCTTGGTCCTTCCGGTTGCGGTAAAACCACGTTGTTGCGTCTCATTGCTGGTTTTCAGACAGCTTCGGAAGGCGAAATCCGAATTTCGGGGATGGAAATAACACAAACTCCTCCCCATAAGCGTCCGGTGAATACGGTATTTCAGAAATATGCCTTGTTCCCGCACTTGAATGTGTATGATAACATCGCTTTCGGCCTGAAACTGAAAAAAACACCGAAACAGACCATTGAGAAGAAGGTGAAAGCTGCTTTGAAAATGGTAGGCATGACGGATTATGAATACCGCGATGTGGATTCTCTTTCCGGTGGTCAGCAACAACGTGTAGCTATTGCCCGCGCCATCGTGAATGAGCCGGAAGTGCTGTTGTTGGATGAACCGCTGGCAGCGCTCGATCTGAAAATGCGTAAGGATATGCAAATGGAGCTCAAAGAAATGCATAAATCTTTGGGAATCACGTTTGTGTACGTCACTCACGATCAGGAGGAGGCACTTACGTTAAGTGACACGATTGTCGTAATGAGTGAAGGAAAGATTCAGCAGATCGGTACGCCGATTGATATTTATAATGAACCTATCAATGCTTTTGTTGCGGACTTTATCGGAGAAAGCAATATCCTCAACGGTACCATGATTCATGATAAACTCGTACGTTTTTGCGGTACGGAGTTTGAATGTGTGGATGAAGGATTTGGCGAGAATGTTCCGGTGGACGTAGTCATTCGTCCGGAGGATCTTTATATTTTCCCCGTTTCGGAAATGGCACAGTTAGTAGGAGTGGTAGAGACTTCTATTTTTAAAGGAGTGCATTATGAAATGACGGTGTTGTGCGGCGGATATGAATTCTTGGTGCAGGATTACCATCATTTTGAAGTAGGGGCTGAAGTCGGTCTGTTGGTGAAGCCTTTCGATATTCATATTATGAAGAAAGAGCGTGTTTGCAATACATTCGAAGGAAAATTGCTGGATGCTACTCATGTGGAATTCCTGGGCTGTAACTTTGAATGTGTTCCGGTGGAAGGAATTGCTTTCGATACGAATGTCAAAGTGGAAGTAGACTTTGAAAAAGTGATTCTTCAGGATAATGAAGAAGACGGAACGCTGACGGGTGAGGTGAAATTCATCCTTTACAAGGGTGACCATTATCATCTGACTGTATTGTCAGATTGGGACGAGAATGTATTTGTAGATACGAACGATGTATGGGATGACGGTGACCGTGTAGGTATTACCATCCCTCCAGATGCTATTCGTATAGTTAAAATAACCGATTAACAGGAAAGGAAGTGAATAAGAGGTTTATAGTCTTTTTGTCATCACGTAAGAGTTGGACTCTCCCTTACATTATTTTTTCGGTGATCTTTGTGATTATACCGTTGTTCTTAATTGTCGTATATGCCTTTACCGATGATAGCGGCCATTTGACACTCGCCAATTTTCAGAAGTTCTTCGAACATCCCGAAGCAATCAATACCTTTGTCTATTCGATTGGTATTGCCATTATTACCACCCTTGTTTGTATTTTATTGGGTTATCCTGCTGCCTGGATATTGAGTAACAGCAAGCTGAACCGTTCCAAGACGATGGTCGTACTGTTTATTTTGCCGATGTGGGTAAATATTCTGGTGCGTACCCTTGCCACTGTTGCCTTATTCGACTTTTTCAGTGTGCCGTTGGGCGAGGGAGCGTTGATATTCGGTATGGTATACAACTTTATCCCTTTCATGATTTATCCTATCTACAATACTTTGCAGAAGATGGATCATAGCTATATCGAGGCGGCGCAAGACTTGGGAGCCAATCCTGTGCAAGTCTTTCTGAAAGCAGTCCTTCCGCTTTCCATGCCGGGGGTGATGAGTGGTATCATGATGGTGTTCATGCCGACTATATCGACATTTGCCATTGCCGAGTTGCTGACGATGAATAACATCAAACTCTTTGGTACGACGATTCAGGAAAATATCAATAACAGTATGTGGAACTATGGAGCGGCACTTTCGCTCATTATGTTGCTATTGATAGCTGCTACTTCCCTGTTCAGCACCGATGATAAGGAAAACTCAAATGAAGGAGGCGGGCTATGGTAAAGAAGATATTTGCACAGACTTATTTGTGGATATTGCTGCTCTTGCTTTATTCTCCGATCGTGATTATTGTGATCTACTCATTTACAGAGGCGAAAGTGTTGGGTAACTGGACGGGATTTTCTACCAAACTTTATTCTTCGTTATTCACTACCGGTGCTCATCATTCTTTGATGAATGCATTGATTAATACGATCACTATCGCTCTACTGGCTGCAACAGCATCTACGTTATTAGGAAGCATCGCTGCTATCGGTATATTCAATCTGAAAGCCCGTTCACGCAAAGCGATCGGATTTGTGAACAGCATTCCTATTCTGAATGGTGATATTATCACCGGTATATCCTTGTTCCTTTTGTTTGTATCTCTGGGGATCACACAAGGCTACACAACCGTAGTGCTTGCTCATATTACTTTTTGTACCCCGTACGTTGTTTTAAGTGTATTGCCCCGTTTGAAGCAGATGAATCCGAATATTTATGAAGCTGCCCTCGACTTGGGAGCTACTCCTATGCAGGCCTTGTGGAAAGTCATAATTCCGGAGATTCGTCCGGGAATGATTAGCGGCTTTATGCTTGCACTGACACTATCCATTGATGATTTTGCCGTAACTGTATTCACTATCGGTAATCAAGGTTTGGAAACGCTTTCTACTTATATCTACGCCGATGCCCGCAAGGGAGGTTTGACCCCGGAACTTCGCCCGCTTTCGGCTATCATTTTTGTCGTGGTACTGGCGTTATTGGTTGTAATCAATTACCGGGCAGGAAAAACGAAGAAAAAAGATTAATAGACTATCAAATGTGCTACTACGTAAATAATATGAAAAGAATAATTCCTGCTATCCTGCTCTTATTGGCTTTGACCGGGTGTTATAATTCCGGTGAACCTCGTGAGCGGGTTCTTAAAATCTACAACTGGGCGGATTACATCGGCGAAGGTGTACTTGAGGATTTCCAGGCATATTATAAAGAACAGACCGGTGAGAATATCCGTATCGTTTACCAGACATTCGATATCAACGAAATCATGTTGACGAAAATTGAAAAGGGGCATGAAGATTTTGATGTTGTTTGTCCTTCGGAATACATCATCGAGCGTATGCTGAAGAAGCATTTGTTGCTACCTATCGACACGAATTTCGCACATTCTCCCAATTACATGAATAATGTGGCTCCATTTATTCGTAAGCAGATTAATAAATTGAGTCAGCCGGGTGAAAAAGCCAGCCGCTATGCTGTATGTTATATGTGGGGGACGGCAGGTATTCTGTATAACCGGGCTTATGTGCCCGATTCGGTAGCCCTGTCCTGGGATTGCCTTTGGAATAAAAAGTATGCCGGAAAGATCCTGATGAAGGATAGTTATCGTGATGCTTATGGAACAGCCGTGATTTATGCGCATGCAAAGGAACTGAAGGAGGGAACGGTAACAGTGGAAGAGTTGATGAACGACTATTCTCCACGTGCGATGGAGTTGGCTGAAAAATACTTAAAAGCCTTGAAACCGAACATTGCTGGCTGGGAAGCGGACTTTGGCAAGGAAATGATGACGAAAAATAAAGCTTGGCTGAATATGACTTGGAGCGGTGATGCAATCTGGGCGATTGAAGAGGCCAATGCGGTAGGAGTGGATTTGGATTATGAAGTTCCCGAAGAAGGAAGTAATATTTGGTATGATGGTTGGGTGATCCCGAAATATGCCAGGAATCCGGAAGCAGCCAGTTATTTTATCAACTTTATGTGTCGTCCGGATATAGCCTTGCGGAATATGGATTTCTGCGGATATGTAAGTTCCATAGCTACTCCCGAAATACTGGAAGAGAAGATAGACACCACTCTTCATTATTATTCCGATTTAAGTTACTTTTTCGGACCGGGTGCAGACAGCGTGCAGATTGATAAAATACAATATCCGGATCGTAAGGTGGTGGAACGATGTGCCATGATTCGTGATTTTGGCGATAAGACAAAAGAAGTTCTTGATATTTGGTCGCGTATTAAAGGAGATAATTTGGGAGTGGGTATCACTATTCTTATTTTCGTCGTTGTTGCATTGATGAGTGGTTGGATGATTTATAAGAAGTGGCAGCGTTATAATCGTCAGAAACAACAAAGACGTAGAAGCAGAAGGAAAAAGGTCAGGAGGAATTAGTGTTTCTCCGGATTGCAAACAAAAAATAAATTAGGTGGAAAATAAAAGCGGTATCTACGGTAAGAAATAAGAAGCACGGTGAACAGAATGCTGATGGCAGGATGTTCGCCGTGCTTGGTATTTATCGTCTTTTCATTTCTCGGAGAATGTCCTTGGTGTCCTTATCTACCCGGAATGACTCAATTGTTTTTTGCAGTGCCTTGTTGTAAGTCCAGTTATCCAGTGTGCTATGTTTCAGATACTCCATTGTCTTTTGGGGAAATTTGATAAAACACAATGATATCATCCATGCCATAGCCATGCGTGCATAATATGCATCATGATTGAATGAGTCGGCATATTTCAGTAACGAATCGATATGCGCGTCATCTACATAATGGAAAAGCATCACAATTCCGAAACGTATTTCAAATTCTTTAGAGGATTTCAGATAGGGTTGGATAAATTGCCATACGTTTTCTTTTCCTTTTTTCACAGAAGTTTTCAGTTCACTGCAGAATATGTCGCATACAGCCCAATTATCTATACGGGGAATGAACATCGTTACGTATTTCATTTGTTCTTCAAGTTCCATTTTTGCCAGTCCGATAATCATTCCCTGAAGCATTGTTTCTTCATAATAAATCGTATCGGTTGATTCGACAAATGTACGCCAGTCTTCTTTCTTAATAATTTCTTTGGCCATTGTCCGCAGTTGGGGGATGCGTACGCCGAGAATGTTGTTTGCTCCCGGGAGGAGGGAAGAATGAAATTCCTGATATTTGGAATCTGCTAATGTTTGTAATTCTTTCCGGATATTTTCAGTTGTAGTCATTTTCATATCGTTGGTTATTTCACAAAGGTATAAAAAAAGAGTATGCGCGCTGTGTGCAGGCATACTCTTTTTGGAGGTAATTCCCATCATAATGAAAATACGTTGGGAAAGTTTATCCGATCAGTTACTTTTTGACCATGTCGAAACTGAATGTGGTAACCGAAAAGTTTTCAAGCGGCTCTCCTTCTACTTCCACTTGGGTGGCTTTGATTACAAAGGTGAGTTTTTTATCTTTATATGTATATTGACCCTTTTCTTCCGCTTCTATAGTTACTTTTACAGTAATTTGAGGAGCTTCCTCTCCCTCTGTTTGTACTTGGGTAGGGATCGTGTATTTTATTTCCAAAGGTTCAGGTTTTAATTGAAGTAGAATGGAGCCTTTGCTATCATCATTAAAGGCTGCAGTATAAGGAATGTTGTAATTGATATCACCCAAAGTCTCAATGATAATTTCGCCTATTTCTTCACCGACAATACTTTTAATCAGATCGTCAACCGGAAGTTTTTTTATCATAATCTGATTGTCTTTTACTTCAGCGGTAACTGTGGCTCCTTGCGGCTGTTCTTCTTTGAAGGAATAGTTTTGTGGATTGACGGATGGAGCAGTTTCTGTCAGCATATTACCGGAATAATTACCTTCCACATCTTTAAGTGAATATACGGGAATATCAGAATCGTTATCACTACTACATGCTGTAAAAGTGGCTATCAGGCCTAATGACATTACTAAGAAAGCAAAACGATTAAAACAACAAGCTTTTTTTATTTCAGTTATAATTTTCATACTGTTTTAAATTAGATTATTAATTTCAAAATTAAGGTGTACGTACATAAAGTAAATGCCGGTACTTGTGAAATACTGCATAAGGAAATAAAAATAGAATATTTTTTTTTATATGAGTATTGCCATGAAGATCCCTGTTCATGGGATCTTCAATTATAAAATATTCTTTTTATTTTATAGCTTTTTCGTAATGGACTTGCTTGGAGTTATCCCGAAATACTCTTTGTATTTATGGCGGAAATTCTTAAGATTTTTCAATCCAATCATTTCAGGAATAACCTGGACAGAGTATTTTCCACTCTCCAATAACTCACGTGCTTTTTCCATACGAATACGATAAATAAAATACTTCGGTGCTTCTCCCGTCAGTGCTTTCCATTTATTAAAGAAAGCAGTTCTGCTCATATACAGTTCAGAGGCAATTTCATCTATCGTCAGATTTTCCTTATCTATATTTTTTAGAATAAATTCTTTTACTTGATTGATGAATGTGTAATTACTATCATCTAAAACTTTCTCTTCTTCCTTTTCCAAGAACTGCTTTCCGAAAACTGTCTGCAAGAATGATCTTCTTAGAGAACGGTTGTTTTTGATAAGTACATTCATTTCTATCTTTAAATCTTCGATGTGGAAAGGCACATATAAAAAGATGTCGGCCAGGGAACTTTCTCTTTTGTTGCGTTGTCCTATATCTATACGTGAACCGTAAAGGATGATAGGAATAACGGATGTTTCTCCTGATGTCTTTAGTCTTGATGACAGTTCATAGCCATACATTCCATGCAGCATAAGGTCGCAAATCACTAAATCAGGATATTTCTCTTTTATACATTCTAAAGCTTCAGAGCCATTCCCGAAACTTTTCACATCAAAATCCTTTGATAAACATTCTTCCAAATAAGACTTGAATTCTTCATTACTGTCAGCGAGAACAACAGTAGGCTTGATTGAACTTTTTTTATGAGCAATCTTACCCAATGAAGTATCAGTCTTTCTTTCTTCCGACTTTTTTGCGGAGTGTATGATATTATATCCGGATACCTTTCTTTCTGAATTTGTTGTAGGAAATCTTAGTGAGACAGTGTGGGTTGAATGATTGATAAGAATATTCCCATCACATAGTTTCATTAATTTTTTGCAGAGTACACTTTTGGCAAATGCATATTTGAACTCTGATTTATGTTTAGGTTTAATCAAGTGATACTTTTGGCGCCTATAACATGTTAGCAATTTGCCCTTGTTGGCATCGAACGTTTTAAGTTCCCAGTGTTCGGAATTAGAAGAAATTGAAAAGATAATCCTTTTATCTTCAGGTTTCGAATGTTCTATTGCGTTTTTTATGAATTTATCAATGATGGGAGAGATTTTACTTTGATCGAACCAAACGCTGGCATAATTAAACTCTGTTTTTATTTCTAACTTAATCCGCTTGTCCGTAGCGAAATTTTTCAATGAATGGACTCTGTTATTAATGAAGTTTCCCAGTTCATATTCGGCAATATCCATCTGTTTGGAGTAGATAAGCAGATGTCGCAGATTCATTAATTTGGTTAGGTGTTCATCAAGACAGTCTATATTACGAATGACTAGTGATAACATTTTCTTTATGTCTTCGGGGCAACTATCATCACAAGCAGCTCTTAGAGGGGTATGAACGAGTGTGATAGGGTTGCGAATGCTTTGAAAAGAATCCATGAAATATTGGTGCTCTTCTTTTAAGATTTTGATTTCCTTATGGAGGGTAAGAAAATGAGATAAGAGCCAATATAATGAAATACCTCCGGCTGTAAGTAGTAAGAAGAAGTGAGACTGGTGAAAGATATTTGCATCTATAATAGAGACAAATAGTGACGTTATCATTAAGTATTTCATATTTATTTTTTGTTGAGGTCACTTGGACTGTATACCTCTGTTCCTTTTTAGTTGAGGGGGGATGAGAAAATGCACAACGAGTGTGATTTAGGGCATTACTAAACTCAAACAGTCTAATCTCAAAATTATTTGTTCTTTGAAGGTCAATATTAAGAAAGCGAGTTCCGTATGCAGATTTAAATCCTTACGTCTTGAATCATTCTTTAAGGAATATCTATTTCCTCCAAGTGACAATAATTAATAGATCATTTTTTCTGAATATATAATACTAAATAGAGATTCTTTGACGGTGGTGGGCGTATCTTGTATTTGATACTGTAATCTTTTGGGGCTATCAGTATCACAATATGCTTTTTCATATGTAATTCCTAAGGTAAAGTAAACATATTTTCTTTATTGAAATATAGTTTGTTTTTGCGGAGTAAAAGTAATGATTTGGTATAATAAATAAATGATGAGTTATTGGCAAATGGTGTATTGTTATTGTTTGGTGTTGTTTTGTAGGTGATAAGTGTTGTGTTTTTGTATTATTTTAATTGATGATATTTAGTGGAAATAGTGAAACCGGAACTTTAACCAAATAGATGGTTAAAATTCCGGTTATATTATTTTACTGATAATAGGCGCATAAGCTCCTGTTAGTAAGGAAAGGATTTGTTTTTCCTCCCCTGTTTAATTGATAATTCTACATCTCGTAATAGTTTTTATCCCCTTTCATATCCTTGTATTTACCATTATGCAAATAGTTGATGTCCGGTTCATATTTATGGCCTCCTTCCACTCTATAAAAGGCTGCTGCCCCTGCATTTATGTTAGCATGATATGGTGTTGCTTCCAGTGCGTCCGACCAGAAAGGGATATTACGCATTATGTAAAGTTTGCCAAGACCTTTGTCATATAACTTTTCTCGTAACGTTTCCGGATACGATTCGTCATTTTCATAATCGAACGTATATTCGTCGGTGCTGAAACCGCCATATTGAGATTTGTCCAGTCCTGCTATTGGTTTTTCAATCGAGCTATCCTCCCATGGATTCATAATTTTGGTATTTACCCATGTCCAGGCATAATCAATATATTCACCTGCTCTGATACCCGCAGCCTCGGAGGCTAGTGAACCGGCCGGATCACCCGTTATGGTAACTGTAATCAGTTTGGTCTTGCCTAAAGATTCCCGTAGTGCTTTGATGAGCTTCGGATACGAGGTCGCATTGGCAGCCGGATGTCCGTTTATACCATATTCGGCACCTTCGTCCATGAGATTAATGCCATCTACACGGTAGTTGGCGAGCTTCTTGACTTCCGCTACAAAGGCTGTAATCTGCTCATCTGTCAGGTTGCAGAATCCCAAGCCGGTCCCTTCTGCTTTAAGGGTGACGCAACGCTTTATACCATAGCTGGAGAGTGACGACATATTGCTTAACTGCTTTTTGAAATTGGCTGATTGGTTCAGAGTCACTTTTCCATTCGCATATCCCAGTGTTGCGGCATTCACATTAATGATGTCATATAAATAGGCATACCACGACGTTTCCCATAACTCATAATGTCCGGGACCGAATGTTTCATTATCATATAATACCATGATAAATTCTTTGGCAATGGAGGCGTTGACTTTTTCGCCATCAATAAACCCTACCATCTTGTACTTTTTCATATCAGCCTTCATCGGGCTCAACCACGGATAAGTAGAGCGTTTATAATAAATCTTGTAATAGATTTCATTACTATCCCGTGACGGACGAATTCCGCTTTCTTCCGGTAGTTCTACGGTAATAGGGAGCAAAGAATAATCATGCAATGTGCCTAGCGGATTCAGGCGTACCATGATAGTATCCGACATTGTATCTCCTGCCTTAATAGTCATTGCACCATCGTTACTGATGCCCTCAATGCTGATAGTAGACATTTTCCGGTATTCCGTACCGTGTTCTTCATTGTATTTGTCTACTAAGTCGAGGTCGATTTTCATTGTGATTCGGGTGTCCTGTGCCACCGGCTTCACCGTTTGGTAGAAGAATGCAAAATCGGGAGTCTTGGTATTGGTCATGGTGATTTCCAGGTCACTGGTTGTCATATCACATTTTAGCATGCCAAAGTTATTATCTAAAGCCGTCTCGTTAGGTAATTTACCTACGGGAGTGGCAATGGAATTATCTTCGCAGCCTCCTAGCATGCCGGTTACTAATGTAATGGCAGCCATGCAGAGAACATTTTTGAAGTTTATATTTCTTTTCATGTCCATGGTTATCTTTAAAGTGAATGATTACTTGTTGATTTGTGGAATTTCGATTCCCGTCGGCCACACAAGAGGTTCGGCAGATACTGCATCGAATCCGTGTTTCGAATGGTCCTTGACAATGTTTCCCTCACCTTCATTAAATTTCCAGTAAGCAAGCAGGCTTTCTTCGTTTTCAGGATCTTCCACTTTATACATATTCGTCCAGATTTCCTCTTTCGTACGGCAAGTGTTCCAGATACGTATCTCTGCGATGTTACCGTTGAGTTGCCGTAGCTCATCTTCATAAGA
The DNA here is from genome assembly GCF_003439055.1 of Bacteroides sp. OM05-10AA. Classification (NCBI taxonomy): domain Bacteria; kingdom Pseudomonadati; phylum Bacteroidota; class Bacteroidia; order Bacteroidales; family Bacteroidaceae; genus Bacteroides; species Bacteroides sp. OM05-10AA. The sequence continues at coordinate 107,421 of NZ_QSUR01000022.1, read as the reverse complement.
GCGTCCTATCTGGAATTCGCAATCCGGCGTTCCACAGATATCCACAGTAGCTCCTTTTCCATAAGAGATATCCTGACTTTGCAGTTGTCCGTTCACATAATAGGCAATAAAATGTTCCTTGGCGTTGTACACCAGCGCTATATGATACCATGTCATTGCATTCAGTGACTTAGCCCTGTCGGCGGCGGGGAATTTGACTCCGTCCGGTCCCTGCATCTGCAACTGTTGGCGTGGGAAACTTGTATCACCTATACGCATTAAGAAATGCTGTTCTACTCCCATGATCGTACTGATATCCGATGCACCGGCCGTATTGCTTGGTCCGCTGTATGTAAAGTCCTCTACATATACCAGTGCTTCCATGGTAATCTGACCTAATTCTTTCAGACAGGCATTTTTCTCTTCGTCGAGGAAAGTAGGCACTTCCAGATAATTGTCTTTCAGGTTGGCGGCTACCGTGATAGCGCTTGAACGGCGCACCAGATAGAACAATGTTTTCGAACCGTTCAATAGATGAACGCCACCCGACGTTTCAGAGATGGTGAGCGGAACCAGATAAGTTTTATCAATCTCCAAATCTAACAGGTTATTAAAATAGATCGTATCAATCAATGATTCACTCTTTTCGGCTTTGATAATCAGTTCGCTGTTCGACAGGCTATAATATTTACTATCCAGCATTCCATAATCAGTCCCGTGCCGGGCATTGAATTCGTTTATCAGTCCGGGATCCGCTTTCAGCTTCACTACGATGTCTTTTCCTGCCGGGTAAGTCAACTTGGCGCTGAAGGCACGTTTCTGTTCATTCAGCGTATTTCGGAAAGTCACTCTTTCTGAATTGCTGTTACTGGCTTCCTTGATATAGACCATGTTGTCGAATGGTGCTTTATTACTGTAATCCGTATTGTCACAGGCAATCATCAGTCCGCAGATGATTGCAGCCAGAGAGATGATTATTTTATATCGTTTCATAGTTCCTCCTTTCATTAATTAATCGGTGATGGGTTCAGTTTTTGGATAGCATCACGTATACGGCGGTAGTTAGTCACCCCATCGGTGGCGAGATAATCTTCATTGGCATTGTAGATAGAAACTCCTGCCAGCGGACCATTGTTACCCAGTCCTGTGATGAAATGATTGATGATGTAGGCCATCCCTTCCGAGGTTTGTATAACATCCAAATCTTCCCGGCTGATGATACCGGTTTTACCGTCATCGGTCGGAGGAGTGGCTGTCGTTATCACTTTCTCTTTGGGCATTTTTCCATAGAAACCTACAGGTTGGCTCATATTCAGTTTTATTTCGAGTGAGCTTTCAAGCAACACAATTTGCCCATCCACGAAATAGTCTACCAAATCGATGAACGGCTCTTCGTATCTTCCGCTATAATCCACTGTAAATGTGACGATGCCATCAAAGAAAACCAACTTTCCATTATTAGCTTTCGGACCGCCGATAGCGGCAAGTTTTTCCCGGATAGCCGTCGTTACCTCATTGAAGAAATCGACATGCATCATACTTCCGGCACGACCAAACTGCACATAATAACCGTCAAATTCATCACTCTCCCCGTTTTTCAATGCCGCATTCATTTTCGTTTTGAATTCTTCCAGGTTTTCTGTCTCTTCGCATTGGTCGTAGAATTCGGATAAATTCTTGTAATAGAGAAATTTGGTGCCGGTTCGTTTGAGTTTGGATATGTCTTCCTTATCATATACGGACAGATTATCAGCGTTGGTCAGCACCACAAAATCTACGCTATCGGGCAAGGAACGCAAGAAATCCTGTTCGCCCAATGTCGTACCCGGATTGTTGGCAAAACGTATTAACATTAACGTATGCTTCCGGTTTTTGTATTCTTTCAGACTTTGCTCGTATTTTTCATACAAGCTGTGGTCTTGTTCGTCGGGAAATATAGGGTTGTAATCAACCGGTGTCGGTTCTGTCCAGTCGCTACAGGCAACGAACATCAGTGAGCAGGCTACGGTCAATATGACACTTATGAATGAATTCTGTTTCATTGTATCTTGGGTTTAAGTTCCACATTATTTTACATTCGGATTGCAGTCCCACCATAAGCGGGTAGCGCCATTATCTTCTCCATTGAGCTTTCGCAGGGCACCAAGCATATTTTCCGCATTCAGCTGATATTCTTCGGCAGGATAGGAGAGACGTCGTATTCCCAGTGTCAGGTTAGTGATTCCCACTCCCTTGTTGTCCATTATCGGAAGGAATTTAGGATACCCTGTGCGGCGATGTTCGCACCAGGCTTCAATGCCCAGAGGAAACATGGCAATCCATTTTTGAGTAATGATACGTTCCAGGTTTTCTTCGAAACGGGTATTCTCCTTGTCCTCGTTCCAGGCAATGGTGATGCTGCTCGGAGATTGGGCGCTGTATGTACCTCTCGGGTCTTTGTAAGCCCCCGGCACCAATGCTTTATTCTGGGAGTATCCGCTTGCTCCGCTTGCGCCCCATTGCTCAAAGGAAAGGGTGATCGCCTTCTCATATAGCTGTTGGGCATCTCCGCTCATTGCCCATCCCCGCAGGGCACCTTCGGCGCGAAGGAACGTGACCTCGGCGGCAGTCATCCACATATACGTATCATTGGCAGTCATCAAACGGTTGGAATAGGTTTGTATCAACTCGTCGTCCGTCACTTTGGAAGGAAGAATACCAATGCGTAGCCCATAGTAATCGGTATCATCCTGATACTTTCCCTGGGTGAAGTATTTTTCCAGACGCGGATCGTTATATCCCTGCATATAGGAAACGATTTCCGCAGCTATCCGGTAATCCTTCCAATCATTGAAACAGAGAGCCGAACGATTCTCCTCCACATGCAGTTGTGCGTTGTCCTCGTTGTTCTCTATCACACCTGCGGCTACGGCTTTCTCGGCTATTTCCCTGGCCAGTTCCGGTTTCACATAAACGATACGCATGGCCATGCGAAGCTGTAACGAGTGAAGGTATTTATACCATTTCCGCACATCTCCATAATAAAGATTATCCAGTTTCTTAAATCCTTCCGCACTTAGACCGAGATTCTCCTTCAGAGCTTCATCTGCTTCTTCCAATTCCTTGAACATAGCCACATAAACCTCCTCTTGAGAATCATAAGGAGCACTAAGGCCGTCACCTTCCGTTTTATCTCCCAATACTTTGGTATAGGGAATCGGTCCGAACATATCCGTAGACCGGTGCATGATAGCGACTCGCAGAATCTTGGCGAATGCCAGTGCGACGGGGTCATTGGTACGGTTGATAATATCCCGGTAGGAAGGATACATTTCCGAGATAGGATCGGAGAACGAAGCCTTCAACCAGTCCGATTTGGGATTATAAGTCGAGTATTTTTCAGTCCAACCCACACGCGTCTCTCCAAAATAACGCCCGTAGGCTCCTCCGCACATCGCTTCCACAAATTGATAAAGATGCTCTTGTGTGGGGACCACCAATGCTTCCATGCTCTTTAGAGACGAACCGATGATATGGTTTTCGCGCATCAGTTCATCCTGCGTTGTCTCGTAAGGATTACGATTGATATCCATATCGATACAACTTCCCGTCCATAGCATCAGCGTTAGCAGGTATGCCAGTCGGAGGGTTGCTTTTCTGTATTCTTTCATTTGAGTATTCATAGTTTTAGAAGTTAATCTTTACATTAAAACCAAAATTGCGTGTACTGGGCATCATGAAGTAGTCGATTCCCTGATAGAAATTGCTTGTTGTGGCAATCGCTTCCGGGTCGAAAGGTGCTTTGCAATAAATCATCCACAGGTTACGTCCCACTACAGAGACGTTGATGTCGCAGATATTACCCAACCATTTGCAGGGGATGGTGTATCCGATGTGAGCTTCCTGCAAACGCAGATTTGTAGCGCTATACGTATAATATTGCGGCAGCCCGCTTGAGGTAGCTACAATCTCGTAATACTGCTGTGCGTTCACCCAGCTACGTCCGTTGACGAGTACTCCGCCACGGTCACGGGCGGCAGCAGATGCTTCGGATACGCCATATTGGTCGAGAGCAGCCTGTGTGGCTGAATAAACAATACCTCCCAGGCGGGCGCTTAATTGGAATCCCGCATAAATACCTTTGTAAGAAAAGCTGTTGTTCCATGCCAGGTTTGCTTTAGGAAATACGCTGCCTAATTTGATGTCAGGTAGATTATCCGTTTTGGCGACATCCCCATTTTTGTCTATCTGGATATAGCCTTTATCGTCACGTATGAAGTCGGCATTCGTGTACAGGTCTCCCAGTGTGCCTCCTTCTTTCAGGATAAATTTGGTATATCCCAGTCCTTTTAGTTCAAGGCGGTCTTTGTTGACGATTTCTCCGGTTTCGGGATGCACATAGTCCTTAACCAACTCCACAATTTTGTTTTTATTCCAGGAGAAAGTGAAGTTACTGTTCCATCCGAAGTCGCGCCATGTATGTCCGTAAGAGAGTAGCCCCTCGACACCGAGATTGCGTACATAACCGGTTTGCACATAAAGAGTCGAATAGCCGGAAGACACGGTGATTTTCGGGTCGAATGTCTGGTTATAGGTATTGGCATAGTAGAATGAACCACTGACTTTGAAATCCTTGAAGAAAGTTCCGTCCACACCTATTTCCCAGGAGTCGGTACGTTCCGGTTTCAGTTTGCCGATAGGATAATGGGTTTTGGCGTTCCAGTCCTGTTTGGTAGGGTCATAGCTGTAAGTCGGTTGTACCAGAAAACGCGGGTAGGGGGTACCCACAGAACTGAATGACCCGCGTACTTTCAGGTAATCAATCGCTTTGGGTAATGTCACCATTTCGCTGATTACTGCCGAAAGACCTACCGATGGATAGAAGAAAGAAGTAGGATTCGAGCCTTTCAACTGGGAAGCCCAGTCGTTACGTCCGGTCAACGTCAGGTACAGCATGCTTTTCCATCCTATTTCCGCACTGGCAAAAATAGATTGCGTCATTTCTTCCCAACCCTCCTGTGTTGCCCGTTTCTTGGCATTGTCCAAATCAAATACATTGAATACGTTGGGCACTCCCGTGTCGCGAATCGGACCACCGTAACCCAGTAAATCACTGGAGTTGTCGCTCAATGAAGTACCGGCATTGACTACTACCGTGAAGTCGTCAATGCGTTTATTGATATTCACCATGAAGTCGGCATACGTCTGTGTCTCGTTCACCTTTTGGATGGTGTAATGTCCCTGGGTACTGCCTTCGGTCAGTGTAGAGATCGTACTTGCGTATAGCTTTTGCTGATAAGTATTGTCGGTGTTGTCCACGCGGATACGTGCCGATACATTCAGCCAGTCCAAAATGTCGTATGTCAGTCCGGCATTCAGCATATAACGCTTTTTCTCATTCGTGCGGACGTTCCGGTAAGCAATCCAGTAAGGATTCTGCATACGCAAATCCCCTTCACCTTGCGGCCAGTAAGCCACATTGATTTTACGTGCTTCGTCATAACGTTCGAAGGCTTTTACTAGAGAAAAGTCATCGCCCCGTGGAAACAGGTAAGCCGAAACCAATGGATTGGAATAAACTCCCTGATTGGTCATGTTGCGGTCATTTTGTATGATATAACTGGCTCCTACATCCAATTTCATCTTGTCATTCAGGAAATGAGTCGTATTGCGAAATGTGAAATTATATCGGTTGTACCTATTGTTCGGAATCATCCCTTCTGAATTGACTGCTGCGGCAGAAAAGAACGTTTGGTTCTTGTCCGTACCTGTCGAGAGGGTGATGGAGTTGCTGTAAGCCGCTCCCGTATCAAAGAAGTCGGTGGGTTCATATCCTGTTTGGTTGGCCGGATTCAGTTTAGGCCCCCAACTTAATATGGGAGAACCTTCCGCATCGCCCCGTGTACCGGTTCCATACCGATTCTGAAACTTGGGCAATACAAATGGGTTCATAAATTCCATGCTGCTTGAGAAAGTAGCTGACAGTTTTCCTATCTGTCCCCGCTTGGTAGTCACTACAATAGCGCCGTTGGCAGCGTTGCTGCCATACATTGCGGCTGCTGCCGCACCTGTCAGGAAAGAGATGCTTTCAATATCGTCGGGATTAATATCCGCAATGGCTTCCGTAGCACCTTTGGAGTCAAATTCAGTACCGCCTCCACCGCCGAAGTTATACATCGGAATACCGTCAATGACGTATAGCGCATTACTGCTCTGCTCGATAGACTTTGTACCACGCATCACCACTTTACTGGCACCTCCCACACCGGAAGAAGAAGCATTAATGACAACGCCGGCAGCCTTTCCGCTCAAACTGTTGATAAAGTTGGCGTCTTTTATTTCCGGCATCTTGTCTGCTCCGATTTGCTGGACGTTGTAGCTCAATGCTTTTTGTTCGCGTTTGATGCCGAGAGCAGTTACTACAACTTCCGATAGCTGTTGCGTATCGGCTGTCAGTTGAATGCGGTAATTATTCTGGTTGGTGACTTTAATGCTTCCTGAAGTATAACCGATATAAGTAAATGTCAGTGTATTTCCGGTGGAAGCTTCGATCAGGAAGTTCCCGTCGATGTCTGTGATAGATCCGGCGGCAGTGCCTTCCACTTTGATGTTCACTCCGATCAAGGGATCGTTGTTTTCATCAACTACCTTACCGGTGATCTTTTTGGTCGGGTTGCTTTCTTTCTTTTGTTCCGGAATAATCATGATATATTTCTCTTTCAGTTGATAGGTGAAACCTGTACCTTTGAGAATTTGAGCGAGCGCATTTTCCAACGAAGCCGCCTCTATATTGAGGGTGATGGCCGGTTTGTTTTTCAGTTGGGAATCGTTGTAGCCTACGGACATACCGGATTGTTTTTCAACTTCTTTCAGTGCTTCAATCACAGATATACTATTCTTTTTAATAGTGATTTTAGCGCCATTTTGTGCAAGGGAAACTGTTGTGGCGAGCATCAAACAGAAAAAAAGCATAAAACTTCTTCCCTTTGTCTTCTTGTCTACTATAAATTTATAAATTTGTAGCATTTTCTTAGTATTAGGTTATTGACTAAATTATTTCGAGGTAATTTGTAGAGTAAACTCTAATATTGGGAATTCAGATTTCATATCCGGGACGGAGTGAGGCCTCTGTTCCGGGTATTTTTTTGCATGGCATATAAGGTTAAAAAGTTATATTCTTGTCAGATAGCACTTGTCTTCTACTATTCTATAGTCCATTTGTCCGACCACGTTCACGATGATTTCCATCACTTCTTCGAGTGGTGCGTTGTCCTTGAAACGAAAACTGAACCTGTCGTTTTTGAGGTTCTTGATACTATATACAAAGGTATAAGGATATTTTCGCTCCAATACGTTGATGATGTCCGTCAGCGTCATCTTTTGCAGAACCAGTTCTCCGCGTTGCCAGGCTGTCACATCGTCCATATCCGGATTGGAGAGATCATATTTCTTATTGTTTCTGTTATAGGCAAACTGTTCGTTGGGATGGAGAATGACACTTGTTGTCAGATTGTTATAATCTACACGGATACTGCCTGAAATGAGAGTGGTTGCTATTTCCTGGCTTTCAGGGTAGGCAGATACATTAAATTCCGTACCTAACGCAGTAATCTGTAAATCATTGGATTTCACGATAAACGGACGTTTCTTGTCCGGCTTAACCTTGAAGTTGGCTTCGCCTAACAGGAATACACTACGACTATCTCCGGTAAACTCCTGCGGATATAAAAGTGTACTTTTCGAGTTGAGTTGCACTTTTGTTCCATCGGGCAGCGTCAAACTTCTCATTTCTGCTATCGGGATATATTGCTGTAACAAGTCGGTTTCCGCTTTTGCGCCTACAGTCGATAGATAGACCGAAGAGGCAAGCAGGAGGAATAAGATAGCAGCTGCGGATTGCCATATATGTATTGGGCGAATTCTTCTCTCTTTGGGTACGGTTGGAATACCTTCCTGTTTTTTCAGGCGCTCGTAAGACTTCTGCATTCCTTTCACGTTTTTTTGCCGTTGCGCTTTGTTCCACAGCTCTCTCAAAGCATCTTCTTTCTGGGATGCATGATCCTCATCTACCAGCCATTGATAGAATTCATTTTGAGTAGCTTCCGGATAGTTATTGCCGGTAAATAATATCAGTATTTTCTGAAAAAAGTTCCTCATTTGCGCTGTTCTTTTTAGTGGTTACACTATTAGCACAATCGAAAATGGGGGATTACTTAAAAGAAACACAGGAAAAATGCAATAAAAATAGTTTTTTTTATTTCGAGCAGGGTCAGATAGATTTGGTGTTCCACAGTTCGTACGGAAATATTGAGTGCTTGTGCTATCTCCATATTACTCATATTGTTGATGCGGCTCATTTCAAAAACTTTTCTGCGGCGTTCGGGAAGGCGGTCGAGAATTAGACGGATGATTAATAGTGCTTCTTTATAATAGATAGGGTCGAGAGTATCTTCGGATTTTAGTAAGTCTTCGATTAGATATTTCTGCGATAATTGTTCCTGATAGAATTGTTCCAGTCTTTTGCGTTTGATGAAATTGAAAGTTGTGTTTTTAGTCATGGCGTAGATATACTGGCCTATGTCTTTGTTTTCCAGCCAGACCTCCGGTTGTGTCCATAATTTAGCGAACACATCCTGAATGATATCTTCTGCGTCCTCTTCAGATTTGAGCAAGTTTATAGCGAAATATTTAACAGCGGAATAGTGCGTGGTAAATATAATTTCGAATTGGCAGGCTAGATGAATAGGGTCTTGGTTTTGGCTCATAGGTTTATCAGGTCTGTTGGTATGAGACAAATGTATGTAAATAATTCAACAATACTAAGAAGCAAAGATTAGTATGCGAAAAAGGAAACTAAAAAAACGACTTCAAGTTCTGTGTTTTTATGAACTCTTAACTGTGAAAAGGAAAAAAAATAGTGACGCCATCCTTACTGGATAGCGTCACTATTCGAGTGAGATGGTGACGGTATACCAATGTGATACCGTCACTATTTTTAGATATGTATTTTACCAGTTTCTTTTCACTGTGCGGTAACCGTAGCCGATAATTACAAGAAAACAAATGAACGGAAGAATAAATGAAACATTGACAGCCGGTAACCACGCTATTTGTTCCAAATCGATGATGCTCGCCTGTAGCGGTGGAAGAACAGAACCTCCCAGGATAGCCATGATGAGGCCGGCAGCTCCGAACTTCGCATCATCTCCCATGCCTTTCAGGGCAATACCGTAGATGGTGGGGAACATTAGTGACATACAGGCCGATATGGCTACCAGGCAATACATGCCGTAGATGTCCTGAAGGAAGATAGTTCCTAATGTGAAAATACCTCCGAAGATAGCGAGGATCATCAATAATTTGCCTGCATTAAGATAGCGCAGAATGAATGTACAGATGAAACGGCTGATACAGAATATCACCATTGCCACAATATTATATTGCTGTGATAACACTTCCGCACTTTTCTCGTCCATACCTTGCGACATGAACAAACGGGTTCCATACTGAATGATAAATGTCCAGCACATAATTTGTGCACCTACATAGAAGAATTGGGCAATCACACCTTCACGATAACGTGTTTGGGTGAAAATACGTTTCAGTGTAGGGAAAAAGTCTATTTTATGGTTCTGATCTCCATTTTTGGGCATCTTGACGAACCGTATCAGAAGCAACATCGCTACGATAACCAGTCCGATGATAAGATAAGGAGCAATCAGGACACTAAGGTCGCTTTCTTTGATCGCCTGAAATTCATTGTCGTTAAGCAATGCGCGGTCTTCGGTACACATCGGATGCAATTTCGCTTGAATGAACTGCATGGCTACATACATTCCGAGAAGTGACCCCATCGGGTTGAAAGACTGTGCAAGGTTCAATCGCCGGGTAGCTGTTTCTTCCGTTCCCATGGAAAGAATATACGGATTACAGCTTGTTTCGAGGAAAGATAATCCGCAGGTTAGAATAAAATAAGCAATCAGAAACGGATAGTACTCACCCGTCATTTTGGCGGGGAAGAATAAGAAGGCTCCGAAAGCATACATACCCAGTCCTAACAAAACACCTGCTTTGTAGGAATATTTGCGGATGAAGATGGCAGCCGGGAAAGCCATTGCAAAGTAGCCTCCATAGAAGGCAACCTGTACCAATGCCCCGTCGGTGGCACTCATCCGGAAGATTTTAGAGAATGCCTTTACCATCGGATTGGTAATATCATTGGCAAATCCCCATAACGCAAAACAGGAGGTAATGAGAATAAAAGGTATAAGATAACTGATGCCATCTTTCGAAATGATGGACTGCTTGGTGTGTTTCATGGTTGTTTCTGGTATTTTTTTAAGTATTATACAAATGGAACATTCTTTCCATCGGTTTCCATTTCTCTGCGGAACTCATTCCGGGTGCGGCTTGTTGGAAGATAGCCATATATTCTTCCCACTCTTGTTGGCGGGGAAGGGTGTTCAGGCGTTCCATTGCCGTGTCCCAGTCAAAATCAAGGGGAGTTTCGACGATCATAAACAGTCGGGTTCCCAGGATATAAATTTCCATTTCCAGGATGCCAACTTCCCGGATACCGGCAAGAATTTCCGGCCATGCTTCCGCCTGGCTATGTCTTTTCCGATATTCGGCGATTAGTTCCGGAGAATCGCGTAAATCAAGGGTTTGGCAATATCGTTTGACGGGAACGTCATAAGATTGAACCTGATAACCGGTTTTAGATGTTTCCATATACTTTTATTTTTTAGGATAATATACTTGTGGTGTAACGCTGCGAGTGACAATTTCCCGCAATTCACGAAGATTGGCAATTTCTCCTTTAGCCATTGCCTGCGTAAGAATGTTTCCCATTGCAGTGGCTTCCACCGGACCTGCATAAACAGGAATACCGAGTTCGTCAGCTGTCAGTTGGTTGAGCAACTTATTTTGTGATCCTCCTCCGATGATATTTAACTGACGGATTGGAGCAGGGAGGCAGCGGTTGAGCTGTTCCACAGCCAGCCGATATCTGAAAGCTAATGACTGGAGCACACATCGTACAGTCTCTGCCTTGTTTTGGGGAATTTGCAAAGCATGATTCCGGCAATAATGAATAAGCGCGTTCTCCATATTTTCCGGATTCATGAATATGGTGTCGTCTACAGGGATGATTGTATCAATCTCGGCTTCAGCTGCTTGCGGGATGATTATATCATAATCTTGTTCCTCGCCACACGCTTTCCACTCGCTCATCAAGCGTTGCAGAATCCATAATCCTGTTATATTCTGGAGGAAACGGATTTTACCGTCTACACCTCCTTCATTGGTGAATTGAGCTTTTCTTGCTTCTTCCGTCAATATGGGTTCGTCCACTTCAACTCCCAGTAACGACCAAGTGCCGGAACTAAGGAAAGCGATGGGACTTTCTGCAGCAGGAACAGCAGCTACGGCACTGGCTGTATCATGTGAACCTACGGCAATAACGTCTACGGCACCCAGTCCGGTTTCGCGTGCAATATCCTCTTTTAGAGTGCCTCTGATTGTTCCGGGAAGAATGATTTCACCGAACAGATGCTCGGGAAGACCTAAAGTATGTATGGTATCGAATGACCAGTTGCGTGATTGGGCGTTGAGTAATTCAGAGGTGGAGGCGATACAATATTCATTATTGGCTACCCCTGTCAGGAAATAACTGAAGAGATCGGGCATGAATAAAAGTTGCCGGGCAACTTCCAACTGTGCATCTTGATTTTGTTTCATACTGTAAAGTTGAAACAGCGTATTGATAGGCATCACCTGAATACCGGTTTCGGCATAATGTCGACGTTCATCCATACACTTGAATACTTCTGCCGGCATTCCCTCCGTTCTTGCATCCCGGTAACAGACAGGATTTCCTAACAGGTTCCCATGTTTGTCAATCAGTCCGAAATCCACTCCCCAAGTGTCAATACCAATACCTTTTACGGCATATCCTTTTTGTGCAGCCAGTTTTAGTCCGGTTTTCATATCTTCGAACAGAGCCGGGAAGTCCCAGTAAATATGATTGCCTAGTTTGACCTGCCGGTTGGAGAAGCGGTATATCTCTTCCAATTCCAGCCTGCCGTTGAGAAGAAAGCCGGCGATGATTCGCCCGCTGCCGCCTCCGAAGTCTGCTGCTAAATAAGTGTGTTTGATGGTATCTTTCATGGTAATATGCCTGGATATTAGTTGGTTTTCTTTCCTAATACGTAGATTTCCAGGTCTTCAATTTCTGCCGGTGTGAGCACTGAATAATCACCGCCGGATTGAACAATGATGCGGCAAGCCATTTCGAAAAAAGTAGCCCGTTCATATACTTGGTCGAAGTCTTTTCCGCACACCACTTGTCCGTGGTTGGTCAGTAAAACCGAGTTATGCTTTTGCATGGCTTCTACCACGGCTTTCGCCAGTTCCGGTGAGCCGGGACGATAATACGGAATCACAGGTATTTCCGAACCTACATGGCAAGGAATTTCTGCTGTTACGTTGAAATTTGCCGGCTTGTTCTTCATGCAGGAGACAGCGGTGGCATATTCCGATTGGAAATGGAGAACGACATTGACGTCCGGACGTTCACGGAGAATCCCCAAATGGAATGTACTTTCCATAGAGGGTTTTACACCATTGGCAGGAATGCCGCTGGCAATATGGCAGATTGAAACCTTTTCTTTGCCAAGTGTGGGAACCCAGGAACCCGTACCGGAAATCAATGCTTCTTCGCCGATTCTCCAGGAAAGGTTACCGCTGCTGCAAAGCATTAACTTTGCATCCCCGTAACGATGTGCTTGTGCAATGAACTGTTCAATATGTTCGTTAGTAATCATAGTCTTACTTATTTAAGTCGCTGTAGGGGGCGGGGCTATCCCGACATTTGTTATGTGTCGGGTGGGGGACCCCGTCCCTACGAACGGCAAAGTTAAAATATTTATTTATACAGGACGAAAAAAACTTGTTTATTTATAAATAGGACCATAAGTTGCACAAGCTCTGTAATCTGATCCTTCTTTGTCCATGCCGAAAGCATTCCAGGCAGCCGGGCGGAACATCTGATCTTCTTCTACATTGTGCATACATACTGGGATGCGGAGCATGGAAGCAAGAGTGATTAAGTCCTGGCCGATGTGTCCATAGCTGATGGCGCCATGATTGGCTCCCCAGTTATTCATGACTGAATATACGTCTTTGAAAGCCGGTTTATCACACAAGCGCGGTACAAACCAGGTGGTAGGCCATGTCGGGTCTGTACGCATATTGAGTTTCTGATGGATTTCCGGATCGATTTCCACTGTCCATCCTTCTGCAATTTGCAGGACAGGGCCTAAGCCTTTAATCAGGTTCAGACGCATCATGGTTACAGGCATTCCACCTTTTGACAGGAAGTTGGACGAGAAGCCGCCACCACGGAAGTAGTCACGATCTGCCGGATACCAGGTTGTTGCTTGTAGACAGTTCTCTACATCAGCATCCGTCAGATTCCAAGGTTCTTTCATAACCGGATTACCTTTTGCATCTAATGATTGGCCGGAACCGTCGAGAGTCGTTGCACCGGAATTGATAAGGTGGATGATACCGTTGGCTGCTGCACCGCTCAACTCTTTGCCGGTTACACGTTTTACAGCTTCAGGGCTCCAGTATGTACGTACGTCGGAGAATATTTGTGCGCGGTTGGTCAATAGATGTCCGAACAGCATGGCTACACCGTTGCAAGCATCATTTTCGGTAGCTACCACAAATGCTTCACGGATGCCGTTCCAGTCGAAAGAAGTATTGAGTAAAGCTTCCGGATAGTCACCGTTAGGATAAAAGTCCGTCCATTGACGTTGTCCCTGAAAACCGGCTGCGATAGCATTGTGTCCCAAAGCTTCTTCCTTGAATCCCATTTCTTTCAGTTTGGGATTTCCGGTCATCAGGTCGCGCATGATAATTGTCATCTTTACAATGAATTCCCAGTCTGCATCTTTCTGTTCACGGGTTTTACGTTTTTCAGGACGGTTCTTGAAGTCTTCACCTTCGTTGGTCTTGCAATGTTTTTCAGTCCACGCCATTGCCTTGGCATATTCTTCGTGGTCATAGATGCCTTCATCCATCCGACGGATGATTTCTGTGAGGTCTATTGATTCATTACGCATCCCCAGATATTCCTGGAAGAAATCAGGATTGACGATAGAACCGGCGATACCCATGGATACACTACCCATTGACAGGTAAGATTTGCCTCTCATGGTAGCTACTGCCTGTGCAGCGCGTGCAAAACGAAGAATCTTTTCCGATACATCTTCAGGGATTGTATTATCGTCCAGATCCTGAACATCACGTCCATAGATACCGAATGCAGGAAGACCTTTTTGTGCATGTCCTGCCAATACCGCTGCCAAATATACAGCCCCCGGACGTTCTGTACCGTTAAATCCCCAAACAGCTTTCGGATAATGAGGATTCATATCCATTGTTTCTGCGCCGTAGCACCAGCAGGAAGTAACGGTAATAGTAGAACCTACTCCTTCTCTTTCAAACTTTTCCGCACAGGCGGCACTTTCGGCTACGCGTCCGATAGTACTATCGGCAATGACACATTCTACCGGGCTGCCATCACCATTTTTCAGGTTACTGCTGATTAACTCGGCTACTGCTTTAGCCAGATTCATTGTTTTTTCTTCAAGGCTTTCGCGAACGCCACCCTGGCGACCATCGATTGTGGGACGAATCCCGATTTTCGGATACTTTTTCATGGTTTCTATCTATTAAAGGATTAATTAATATCTGTGCTGAACTGTGCTGACGGTGTCGCAAAAAAAATTAAAGCGACTTTCGAAGCCTTACTTCCGTCGGCAAGAATTTTTGTACCGGTACATTATTGAGAACGAAATTGGCTGCTTCATTTCCCATCATTTCCCAATCAATACTCAATGAGGTTATTCCTTCGTCAATCACTTCGTAAGAAGGAATATCATTGTATGCCAACAGGCCGAAATCCTTTCCGCATTTCAGTCCTTCCAATCTGCCTTGCTTCACTACTTTTACTACATCTTGTTGCTTGATAGCGATGTAGGCAACTCCCTTGCGTATTGTCAGATTCTCGATGTCCTCCTGAACCTCACAGAGAAATCCCTGTTCCTGACAGAAACGGGTGAAATATTCCTTGCTGCTTTGAGGGTGTTTCAGGTTTTTCGGAAACAGAAAAACAAGTTGGTGATAGTTTTTCAGTCTTTCCCTAAGCAAATGCAATGCCTGATAGAAAGATTCATCGAAATCCTGGCAGATATATGAATACTTCTCTTTTTCGAATTTGCCGAAATCAAGAAGTAGCAATTTAGTGGGATTAATTTTATTGAGAACTGTGCTAAATTTCTCGTTATCAAAATTCATCACGATGTATTTGTTGTATTTTCCTATGGATTCCCGGAGGATGGTGTTGAACAGCCGTTCGTTGTATTGATGAAACAATAAGTCTACCTTATAATTAATAGGCAGGTGTCTGACGAAACTGTTGTATAAAGCTTCTTTGAAAGGAGTGTATTGGTCGAGCAGCAATAAAACATTGGTTACCTGGCTCGTCACGTAATATCCTTTTCCGGGAGTGGAGTCGATCAGCCCTCGTTCGCGTAAATCAAGGAAAGCCTTGAAAACGGTGTCGCGTGATACTCCGTATTGAGCACTCAACTGATTGATGGAAGGCAAAGAATCTCCTTCAAGAAATTCTTTCCTGGAGATCGCCTGGCTAAGTGCATCCGCTAGTTGCGTAACCTTGCTCGACTGTTGTCCGAATGTTGCCTTTTTATCAGTTCGTTTCATGCTGTAAAAATGAGTAATACTGTGCTGAACTATGCTGATACAAAGAAAGACATTTTATTCTGAAAGAGAATAATTATTTGCTATGTTTTATAGCATAAAGTAATAAAAAAATCCCCTCCGGCGAACCGGAGAGGATTATAGCTTTTTCCTAATTTCTTATTCGGAATCTGCTGAAATTTATTCAGCAGCAGCTTCTGTTGCAGGAGCTTCTTCAGCCGGAGCTGCAACTTCCTCTGCAGGTGCTTCAGTAGCAGCTTTTTCAGCAGCTTCAGCAGCTTTCTTTTCAGCGAGTGCTTTTGCTTTCACTTCGTTGATCTTCTTTTCTGCTTCCAGACGTGCTTTTGCTTCAGCTTTCTTAGCTTCGTCTTGTTTAGCTTTCAAAGTAGCCAAACCTGACTGTTTGTTGTTTTTCCAAGCTTCGAATTTAGCTTCAGCTTCTGCTTCTCCGAATGCGCCTTTTGCTACACCGCCCAGAAGATGTTTCTTCATGTAAACTCCTTCACGAGAAAGGATGTTACGTACAGTGTCACTTGGTTGTGCACCTTTCAGTACCCATGCCAATGCAGCGTCGAAATTCAAATCTACTGTAGCAGGATCGGTATTTGGGTTGTAAGTACCAATCTTCTCAATAAATTTACCATCACGTGGTGCTCTGCTGTCTGCAATTACAATTGAATAGAACGCGTAACTTTTACGTCCGTGTCTCTGCAATCTGATTCTAGTTGCCATTTTTAATAATTGTTTTTAATGATTGATTTGAATTATGCTATTATCTCGTAATAGCGGGCACAAAGATACGGCTTTTCTTTTGATTGACAAACATTTCGCATCTTTTTTACGAATACCGTTTCGGATAGCGGAACAATATAGCGAGCAGGGCGCATGCTCCCATTGCAAACGGATAATAGAGATTGCTGATGATACTGATAGGGGAGATGCCGGCAAGTCCTGCTGCAATCAGCATCTGTGCTCCATAAGGAATAATTCCTTGTATCAGACAGGAAAAAGTATCGAGGATACTGGCTGTTTTCCTCCGGTCGAGATGGAATTTTATGGCAATATCTTTGGCAATCGGTCCGGTTGTGATAATGGCAATCGTGTTGTTGGCAGTACATAAATTGGCGATGCTTACCAGGGCGGCAATGCTTAGTTCGGCACCTCTCTTGCCATTGACGTGGCGGGTAAGTTTCCGGATGATGAAATCGATGCCACCGTTATAACGGATCGTTTCGAGCATACCTCCGGCCAGTAGAGTGATGATAATCAATTCTCCCATGCCTGTAATTCCCGTTCCCATGGCACCGAACCAGTCGAATATGCCGAAGCTGCCGGTAGCGATGCCGATGATGCCGGTTGTCAATATACCTATTATAAGTACGAGCATTACATTCATGCCGGCAACGGCTGTTCCTAATACTATTATATAAGGTATCACTTTAATCCATTCGATGGTTTGTGTTTGGGCGGGAGCAGTAATGGACAGTCCCTGGAATATATAAATACCCAGTACGATGATGGCTGCCGGAACCACTATCATGGAGTTTACCCGGAATTTATCACGCATTACACATTCCTGGGTTTTTGTCGAGGCAATGGTGGTATCGGAGATAAAAGACAGGTTATCTCCGAAAAAGGAGCCGCCTACTACAATAGCTACCATAAAAGGGAGTGTTATTTCCGTCTTTTCTGCCAATCCTACGGCAACAGGAGTAAGGGCGACAATGGTTCCCACGCTGGTTCCGATGGATAAAGAGATGAAACAGGCGGCAATAAAGATGCCGGCCAGCAAGAGATTATCCGGAAGGATATGCAGTGTCAGATTGACGGTGGCATCGATTGCGCCCATTTGCTTGGCGCTTTGCGCAAAAGCTCCGGCAAGAATGAATATCCATATCATCAGGAGGATATTCTTATTGGCAGCTCCTACCGAGAATTGGTAGATACGCTGGTCCAGTTTCAAGCCGCGTGTAATGGCGATGGCATAGCAGGAAGAGACGAGAAAGGCCACAGTGATAGGCACCTTATAAAAGTCGTTGACGAGGATGGAAGTCACCAGATAGAGGCAGAGGAATACGAGTAGCGGACTCAATGCCCACCAATTTCCGGGACGGTCTTTATGTATTTTTTCTTCAGTCATAAATGGACGTTGGGGTATTTATTTTATTCTAAAATTAAAATAGCGGTGCAAAAGTAATGTTTTTTGCAGGAAGTGGCAAAAATGAAGCAGCCTTACTCATAATTTATAGGTCGCAACATAATAATCCCCTTGTTTTTAACCTTAATCTATTACAATATAAGGAAGAACAAGGGGAGACTTGAAAAGGTTTCAATCGATCAGATTTTCAACTTTTATTTTCTATTTTGAAACGATCTCTTTTGTTTTTTCTCTTTGATTTAAGTGGAGGGGATGTGTGAACCAAAAACGGCTGCCGGTTCCCATTTCGGATTCGACGCCGATAGTGCCGCCGAGATGTTCAATGATACTTCTGCAAATAGACAGGCCTAAACCTGTACCTTTTGAGAAAGAGTTCAGTTTTACAAACCGGTCGAATACCTGATTTACTTTATCGGGGGCAATTCCCATACCTGTATCCGTAACGGCAAACTCTATTTCATTACTCTCTTTTTTGTAGTGGTATTCTAATGTAATCTGTCCTTCATTGGTGAATTTGAGAGCATTGTTTATGAAATTGGTGATTACCTGCATTAACCGCTTTTTATCGGTATAAATATAATATTGAGGTAAGTCCGGAGTCAGCAAAACGGGGACGGGCTTATCTTCTTTTATATCATAATTGCGCATTATATCTTCACAGAAGCTCTTGATGTCCAGATGATCCATGGTGAAGTCGAGTGTTCCGGCCTCTATTTTTGATAAATCGAGAATATCAGATATCAGTTGCAAAAGAAGTTCAGTGTTTTCCTGCATGATATCGACATAATCCTGGCGTTCTTTTTTGTCGTCCGATTCGACCAGCAAACTGGCAAAGCCGACAATTGCATTTAGCGGAGTACGGATTTCATGACTCATATTGGCGAGGAAAGCCGATTTTAAACGATCCAGGTTTTCCGCTTTTTCTTTGGCTATTATTAGTTCTTCCTCAATGGTTTTCTGATGGTCAATATCTACGCTGGTGATAACGTGTGCAATCTGTCCGTCGATCCAGGCAAATGCTGCACTGAACACCCGGAACCAACATTTGTCGAACGGGCGTTGGTAATCCCAGGAGTAGACTTTGGTCGGTTGACCGTTTTCGTCAATCAAATGTTTTTTAGGGCAAAACTCACATTCTCCGGTTTTATCTTTATATAGAGCCTGCCAGCATTTTTTTCCTTCAAAATGTTCGATGCCTCCATAAGGAGCAGCCATGGATTCATTGGCATATAGCATATCATGAGAATCGAAAGAGTTTACATAGATGTCAACCCCCATGTTATTCATGATGCTGCTTAAAGTCTTGCCTGCCCGCACTTCTCTTTCCTTATATTCACGCACTGCTATTTCCTTGGAGAGTGATCCCAAAATGAGATGAATCATTTGCAGTTCCTCATCGATGAAAGATATTGCATGCTCCCTGTCTGCAAATCCGATGAATCCGATGATTTTTCCTTCGGAGTCTTGAATTTGCCGGATCAGTAAAGAATCGACTCTATAAAAATCAATGATGTCCACATCATCCCAGGAAGTATTTTGGGTTCTGCAAGCATAAAAAGGTTTGCTTTTGCCATTTGCGTGGGCAATATGTTGATTGCTCATTTCACTGATTTCAAAACGCTGGCGTAGGATATTGTCGCTATTACCAATTGTTTCCTTTAAATAAAAGTAGCGAAATCCATCCGTTTGATAAATGAATGCTCTTTTAAAACCATAGTATTCGCAAATATCCGTAAGTGATTCTGTGATTTTTTTCTCAATAGAGTCACAGCTATTCAGTCTTTCTAAAAAATGAAGTAAAAATGCATGGTAATTCTCTCTCTCTCTAATCATATTGTTTTAGGCATCTTGTTTGGTTATTTAAACTCGAAAGGAGTATGCAGTTTATCTCTTTCAAATCTTCAAGCTGCTAATATACGGACTTTTAAAAAATGATGAACGCTGTTTCGGATTTTTGTAATGTTCCGTTTTTCTTTTTCTTGGTACGAAAAGAGAATGTAATATATGATATTTCCGTTGGATTTTAGTTAACTAACAACGGGCTTTTGAGAAATAAAGGAACAAGTTTGTATGGATTTGTTGAATTGAATAATGTTTGGGGAAGTGAGTCGGCCTTTGATTTTTCGAATCTGTAAGTGATTGATTATTAATGCGTAATAAATGTGCATTTTTCCTTTAAAACCAACGGGGCGTTCCTTTAAAAGAAACGCCCCGCTGCACACCGAGAAACACACCGTTCCTTTTAAAGGAACGTGCTTCTTTGTCTTTGGGTGCGTGGATTAATACAATAATGTTTATATTTATTGTTTTATATCTACGCTACGAACATTATTTTAATGCTTTGATAACCTGCGGCATCATTGTCCAAATGGTATTTTCATCTTGAGCAGTGAAAAAGTTACCATCTATCTCTGATTTCTCATCAGTAGCTGTTCCGTTTTGAATGGCTGGTTTGGCTAATGGGTGAACTGCTACTTTCTTGTCTTTGGTAATTCCTGTAAAGTCAAACATCATTGCGCCGGCACAATGTCCGATCATCATTTTTCCCTTATCTCCGAAAGTTTTAATGACTTGCATTAAATCTACATTGTAGGGCTTATCAGCATTCTGCTGAAATACAGGCACTGCATCGCCACATGAGAAAACGAGTGCGTCGAATTCATCTTCGTGTCCCTTCAAATTAGCGATCACGTCATCTACTGTCAGGCTGATTCCTGAATTTGTTTTAATATCCTTCGCATCCGATACGGCAAATACTTTATATGAAATGCCATTTTCGAAAAATGCTTCCAAATATTGGAATAGTCCACAACCATTTACCGGATTCACTGCTAAAACTGCCACTTTCTTTGCCATAATCATAATTATTTAAATGAAACAATAATTATTATTAGTAAGTTTATTACTTTTGTGATGCAAATGTATCTTTCTTGTTTGAGAAATACAATAACTTACTTGAAAATAAGGAAGTTACATAAAGGTAACTATTGCTGAATTTCAATAAAATACAAAACGTTAAAGAATGAAAAACTTTCATCCGACAGGAAATTGTCCGATAAGAGATGTGCTAAGCCGCTTGGGAGACAAGTGGTCGATGCTGGTGCTTATTACGTTGAATGCTAATGGCACGATGCGTTTTAGTGATATTCATAAAACGATAGAAGATGTTTCTCAAAGAATGTTGACCGTTACGTTACGTACTTTAGAATCAGACGGATTGGTGGAGCGGAAAGTGTATGCCGAAGTACCTCCCCGTGTGGAGTATTGCCTGACAGATACGGGTGGCACTTTGATTCCTCATATTGAAGGACTGGTAGGATGGGCATTGGAGAATATGGATACTGTTTTGGAACATAGGCAAATGAATCAGCAACATGAATGAATTGGCAATGGCAGAAATGAATCAGATAGAAACGGAGTTGATTATGCTCGGAACGGGCAATGCTACCGTTACCAAATGTTATAATACCTGTTTTATCCTCCAAACGAAAGAGACTGTATTACTGGTCGATGGAGGTGGTGGAAATGGAATCTTAAACCAATTGGAAAAAGTAGATGTACCCATCGACAGTATACACGATATGTTTGTGACGCATGCACATACCGATCATATACTGGGGGCTGTCTGGATGATACGTATCATTGCACAGCGGGCATCAAACGGGCATTATTTTGGAACATTCCGTGTGTATGGACACGACAAAGTGCTGATGGTGCTGGAGCAAATATGTCGAATGACGCTGCCTGTTTCGGTTATGAAAGCTATCAATAAACATATTGAGTTCTACGAAATAAAAAACGGAGATACTCTTCAGCTTGGTGATTTGAGTTTACAATGTTTTGATATTGCTTCCACCAAAGAAAAACAATACGGTTTCCGGGCATTATTACCTAACGGCAAATCTTTGGTTTGTTTGGGAGATGAACCGTATAATGAGCAAGTTCGCTCATATACTGAAGGTGTGGACTGGCTATTGTGTGAAGCATTCTGTTTATATAAGGATCGCGAGCGTTTCAAACCTTATGAAAAACATCATAGTACTGCACTGGATGCGGGCAGACTGGCACAACAATTAGGAATAAAGCGTCTGTTATTATATCATACAGAGGATAAGACATTAGCCACTCGTAAGGAGTCTTATACGGAAGAAGCGTCCCGGGAATTTTCCGGACTGGTATATGTGCCTGATGATCTGGAGAAAATACTTCTTTAAAGGTTAGAGGGAAGGACTTTGCAGCAAGTCGCTCGATGAGTGGATAAACAGGTATATTAGTACATACATTTGATTATAACACCATTCAAATATTTAAGAATATGGAGATAAAGCTAGTAACTTCAGATAAAAAAGAATTTCTCGAATTATTACTCTTGGCTGATGAACAGGAAAGTATGATTGACCGGTATTTGGAGCGCGGCGATATGTTCGTTCTTTATGATAACGGATTGAAAGCTCTTTGTGTAGTGACTCGTGAGGGGGAAGGTATTTATGAAATCAAGAATATTGCTACCGTTCCTTTCTTTCAACGGCAGGGGTACGGAAAACGTTTAATCGAATTTTTATTTGAATATTATCAGGGAAAGTGTTTTGAAATGTTAGTGGGTACAGGCGATGTACCTTCTTCCAGATTTTTCTATGAACACTGTGGTTTCACGGTTTCTCACCGGATAAAGAATTTCTTTACTGACAACTACGATCATCCGATGTATGAGGATGGTGTGCAGTTGGTGGATATGATATATTTGAAGAAAACATTTTAGTGTGTAACGATGGAAATGGATATCAATCATTTGGTGAAAAAATATGGAAATATGATTTCCACGATTGCTCACCGGATGATTCAGAATAAAGAAATCGCTTGCGAAGCAGCGCAGGAAGTGTGGTATGAACTTTGCAAAAGTATCAGTAGCTTTAAAGGCGATTCGGAATTTTCTACGTGGATATATACTATCGCTCGTCGCACTATAAGCAGGTATGCGGAATGTGAACGGCAGGTGAGAATGTCGGAATTTGAATATTTCCGTTCGTTGCCGGAAATCGAATACTCGGGTGGGGAAGAAGCGAAGCGGGAGTGGATAAAAGAAAGATGTGACTGGTGTATCACGGCTTTGAATCATTGTTTGAATAATGATGCCCGTCTGATTTTTATCTTTAGAGAAAATGTCGGGTTGCCTTATCGGCAGATTAGCGAAATCATGGAACTGAAAGAAAGTAATGTGCGGCAAATTTATAATCGTTCCATTCAGAAAATCACTGCTTTTATGAATGATACTTGTCCGTTGTATAATCCCGATGGTGCTTGTAAATGCCGCATTTGTAAACCGGTATATTCTATTGATATGGATAAAGAATATGCAACAGTACAACGAATGATGAGGCTTGCCGATTTATATAAGAAGTTTGAAAAAGAACTTCCAAGGAAAAATTATTGGGAGAAATTTTTGCAGTAAGTTGTCACAAAGCTCATTTACTTTTCCACTAACTATATGTATAATTTAAAAACATATAGTTATGAGTAAAATTGATTTTTTGAAGGAGCAGATTATAGAAGCTCGCATATTTGTGAATCGTTTGATGTCTGAATTGCCGGAAGATTTGTGGTATGTTATTCCTGAAGGAACAGATTCTAACTTTATCTGGCAAGTGGGGCATCTGCTTGTTTCGCAGAATTTCCATACGTTGACAGCTGTTACCGGTGTGAATGAAAGGGTAGGAAAGTGGGTGCCTATCCAAAAATATAATAGAATATTTAATGGCATGGGGACATTGCATCGTTCCATAGAGAAAGATTTGATTCCGGTTGCTGAATTGAGAGAACAAATGGAAATCGTTCATCAGATCTGTATCGAGAATCTGGGAACATTGAATGATGATGTTTTGGCAGAGTGTTTGCAACCCCTCCCGTTTAAACATCCTGTTGCAGAAATTAAATATGAGGCATTGTCGTGGAGCTTTAAACATGAAATGTGGCACAGTGCAGAAATGGAAGCTATCAAAAGAGACTTGGGGTATCCAATCGTTTGGATGAAATAAAAAAGAGCTTTGTTCGTTTATGTTACTGTATGAATGAACGGTTTATTTATATCCTTTTATTGTATGAAAGTGCATTTCTCTATTTTTACATTCGAAGAAGACATTCTTAATAAACGCAATTTTGGTTTATAATAAACTTTAGGGTAGTTTATTATAAACGGTATCAGAGTTTATTAAAAACTATTTTAGTCGTTTGGGGAGATTATAGAAAAAGAAATGTGTATAAATACAAACAAAATAGGGCAATGATCGCCAAATCATTGCCCTATGATATATCTGTATTGATCCTAAATAAGATCAGTTTAAAAGCTTTTTATGTATCTATTTTTCTTGTTATAATCATGTCGTTTATAGATTTTGTTTTCTCAAAGATACAAAATAAAAAGCCGTTTGTCAAGTGTTTCAGAAGAAAAGCCGGTTATTCATTGAACCAGTCTATTTTCTTTGAGAAATACATCACTATTGCCAGTATAATAAACAGTCCTAAGCTGCCTGCCAATAATGCGAAAGTCTCTAGTTGGATAAGAACAAATATATAGATATAGAGTATACCCAACAATCCGGACATGATTAATGACGGTTTCTTTCTCCTGGTGATTCCGAGCATATATCCGCCTACCAGTGCAATGGTCAGTGCAGAAGATAATAAATAGGCAGGGTTGAATCCGATGTGTTCGGAGAAGGAGAGGAGCAAACTGTAGAATAGACAGAGTGCCAGTCCTACCAATAAATACTGCAAGGCATGAATACGGGTCTTATTCATAATTTCGGTGAAGAAAATCACTCCGAAAGTCAGTAAGATAATCAGGATTGCATATTTTGCAGAACGCATGGACTGTTGGTACTGTTCCACCGGGATTTTGAAGTTAACACCGAAACTGGAGTTCTCAATGTCCTTGATGTTCGAGTTGTTGTAGTCAACCATCACTTGTGAATAATTCCGGTTCAAATTTAAAACCTGCCATTGTGCAGAGAATTCTTTCTCTGTAATGTTGCGGTTATTGGGTAGATAGTTACCGGTAAAGCTAGGCGTATTCCAGTTGGCTTTCAGATCTACACGGGTTGTTTTACCCAATGGAATAAAGTTGAGTGACTGCGAACCTTTCAGTTTGATTTTTATTTCATAAGGTAGTTTTTTATTCTGTTTCAACTCCGATAAGTTTGCGATTGCATGGACTCCGGTGTTATCTATTCCTCTGTTGTCCATACCCGGTTCGAATATATAAACAGAATCTCCCAAAGTGATGCTGATTTGTTCGCTGATACCCCGCATATCGGTCAGGTTCAGGCAAATAGCCGCCCTGTCAAACTGCAACTGTTCCATATCTATTCTGCTCTTTTTCAATTCTTCCGAACTGAATGATCCTTTCAATGTCAGTTCCGATTGATATACATTGACCTCGTAGATACTTCTTTTCAGAATTTCAGTTTTTAGTTGCCCGCTGACCATAAGCTCATCGGGAAAAAGTATCAGGTCTTTGGTAGAAACCTTCTTCTCGCCGTTATTTTCAATGACGACCGGATACTGGAGATTTAGGTAGGGGCCCGTGATGGTCTGTGCCAGACTCCATTTTTCACTTACCTCGTCGATAGCTTCTTCCTGGGTTCGTCCCCGTTCGGAAATAAGATTTTCAATCATGAACATCGGTATCATCAGGAGAAGAATTAATAACCCGATGATGACAACCTTGATTGTTTTGGAGAAACGGTGGAGGCATCCCATAGGTTGCTGCGCCTGTTGCTCATTTGAATTTTCATTGAAACCGTCCATAAGCCAGTAGTGTTTTGATGAATTATTTATTTTGATTTTAGAAATTTCTCTAAAGCTTCAATATGAGATTTGAAAGCTTCTCTGCCTTGCGGGGTTGCTTGAAAAACAGTTCGTGGCTTTCGTCCGACAAAACTTTTGTTGCATACGATATATCCCAGTTCTTCCAGGGCACGGGTATGGCTGGCAAGATTGCCGTCTGTCAGAGAGAGCTGCTCTTTCAGAAAATTGAAGTCGGCTTCCTCATTTACCATCAGAATAGCCATGATACCGAGCCGGACCTTGCTTTCGAATGCTTTATTAATATATTGGAATGCTTCTATCATTTATGATCTTTTTCTTTCGTAGTGTAAATAGAACAATATGCCATAAAGAATATGGAAACCGCCGAAACCGATGGTCCAGAACAGTAGTGAATGACCTTCCCAAAAACAATCTACGACTCCCAGGCAAATGAAAGCATATCCTAACCATACGATACTGGAGTAAGTGAACTTGGATACGTTGACCAGTGCCAGTCCGTAAAATAAAAGCATGACGGAAGCCAGGATGTCATAATACTCATGCATCATGATGGAGATGCATAAAACACCTCCGGTCAGCATCGGAAGAGAAAAGTTCCACAATGCCCGGTAGGTGAGGCGGCTGAAAAATTTCTGTCCTGTCTTCTTGGATTTATAATAGGACAGGATGCAGGCGGTGACCGCAGCTGCTACCAATACGAGCGAGGCTATAATAGCCATTAGTTCGAGAGCAACAATTAAATGTGTGCCCGGGGTAATAACTTGTGTGGCGATGTATGCGCCAGCTAATGCGTAAATGCCCGCCATGATTGCAGCGAGACCACTTAGAGAGATAAACTTGGAGGACTTTTCCATCAACTCTTTTATCTCATTTACCGATTCTAATGCTTTATCTTTATTCATATAAAAAGTACTTTGTGGTGCAAAGTAAAATAAAAGATTTCAGATGAACAAACTTTTTGCCTGAATATTTTAATGGTAAATATTTGAATGGTATGATAAGGTGTTAATATACAGTTGTTTAATGAGTGAATGAACGAATGGTCAGAAATTATGTAAAGAGGGTTTGAAAATGAAATTAGTCAAACGTTTGACTAATTCGGAGGAAATACCTAACTTTGCCGCCGAAACGAAACAGGTAAAAAGAGTATAGAAAATGAGAGAAGGAGCAGAGTTTAGAGAACTCATGTTGCAGATTGTTCGTACCCGTATGGCTTTCCGCCGGTCTATGCAACGGACATTGAGAAAAAATAATGCGGGTATTACGTTTGAGATGCTTCAGGTATTAAGTAGTTTATGGCATGAGCAGGGAATTAGTCAGCAAATATTGGCGGAACGCATTGCAAAAGATAAGGCATGTCTCACCAATTTGATGAATAATCTGGAAAAGAAAGGGTATGTTCACCGGAAAGAAGATCCTGCCGACCGTCGTAATAAACTGGTGTTCCTGACTCCCGAAGGGGAAGAATTTAAAGAACAGATTCGTCCGATTCTCGATCAGGTCTATGTATACGCAGAAAAGATTGTTGGTATAGAGAGCATTGAAACTATGTTGTCTGAATTAAAGAGTGTATACGATGTACTTGAAAATGTATAAGAAGTATGGGGCGGTTTTATCTAGCCTGTTTTTGGCTGCTCAATCCATAAATGCACAAACAGATTCTTTGTTTCTCACTATCGATCAGCTTTTTGAACGGGGAGTACAGCATAGTCTGCAACTTCAGGCGGATGTAATGAAAGAATCTATGGCGCAGGAGCGGATACGGACCGCACGGTCTGCACAGTTACCGGAACTGCAGATCGGACTGAAAGGGGGATTTGTAGGGCAGCCTGTTGTTTGGGAACGGGGATTATCCGATCCTTCATACCCGGAAGCACCGGACTGGTCACAAAATTATGCGATTGATCTGGCACAGCCTCTCTATCAGGGTGGTAAAATCCGAAGTGCCATTCATAAAGCGGATATAGAAAAGCAAGTTGCCGAACTACAAACGTTGACCGATGAGGCGGAAATAAAGTTACGGTTACTCAATCAGTATATGAACTTGTTTAGTCTGTTTAAGCAGCATGAGATACTGACACGGAATATTGAAGAGTCGGAACTCCGGTTATGCGATATCCGGCGAATGAAAAAAGAGGGGCTGATTACCAATAATGATGTATTGCGGAGCGAAATGCAGCTGACTAATGACCGACTGTCTTTGGAGGAAGCGGAAAATAGCATTGCGCTTGTATCGCAGCAACTCAATATCTTGTTGGGGCAGGATGAGAACTTGTTATTACAACCGGATACAACCATTCTCTATCAGGCAGTTGCTTTGCAGTCCTATGATGACTATATTGTTCAGGCGTATGAAAATGATCCGGCGATGAGGCTACTTCGCGCACAGACAGAATTGGCAAGGAATGAAATCCGTTCTGCCCAATCCTTATCTCTTCCCAGTGTGTCGCTATATGCATCGAATACATTGGCACGTCCCGTTTCACGTACATTGGCGGATATGTATAACAATAACTGGAATGTGGGCGTATCGGTTTCCTATCCTTTATCTTCACTGTACAAGAACAATCATAAAGTAAAAGAGAGTAAACTGATGGTGTCTTTGCGGAAGAATGAAGAAGAACAGA
This sequence comes from Bacteroides sp. OM05-10AA, assembly GCF_003439055.1. Lineage (NCBI taxonomy): Bacteria > Pseudomonadati > Bacteroidota > Bacteroidia > Bacteroidales > Bacteroidaceae > Bacteroides > Bacteroides sp. OM05-10AA. The sequence continues at coordinate 79,065 of NZ_QSUR01000022.1, read as the reverse complement.
AAATGCAGGGAATCCGCATGGATGTACGTTCGGCATTTTTACGCCACAGGGAAGCGTTGCAGAGGGTAGAGGCTCTAAAACTGTCTGTCCGGCAAGCGGAAGAAAATTACCGTATTATGCAGAATCGTTATCTGAATCAACTGGCTATCCTGACTGATTTACTTGATGCGAATTCCGTCCGTTTGAATGTGGAATTGCAGTTGGTCACTGCACGCACTCGTGTGATTTATACTTATTATCAACTTCAGAAGGCTTGTGGACGTCTTTAATAAACAGAACAGATATGGCAATTGAATGGAAAGAAAAACAGAAGAAACTGAAAAAAGTAAGAGTTCGTAATATCGTTTTAAATTTAGTATGTGTCTGTTTGGCTGTCTCCGGACTTTGGTGGACTGCTAATTACTTCTGGCGTTATGTGAACTACGAAGTGACTAATGATGCTTTTGTAGATCAATATGTAGCTCCTTTGAATGTCCGGGCTTCGGGTTATATCAAGGAGGTCCGTTTTAAGGAACATCAATATGTCCATCAGGGAGATACTCTGCTGGTACTTGACAATCGTGAATATCAGATTAAGGTAAAGGAAGCGGAAGCTGCATTGTTGGATGCACATGGTTCGCAGGATGTTCTTCATTCGGGTATTGAAACTTCCCATACGAATATTGCCGTGCAGGATGCCAACATCGCTGAAGCGAAAGCGAAACTCTGGCAATTGGAACAGGATTATCATCGTTTTGAACGTTTGTTGAAAGAAGAATCTGTTCCGGAACAGCAGTATGAGCAAGCGAAAGCTGCTTATGAGGCAGCAAAGGCACGTTATCAGGCATTGGTTGCGCAGAAACAGGCGGCATTATCACAATATGCGGAGACAAGTAAGAAAACAACCGGTACGGAGGCTGCCATTTTGCGTAAAGAAGCAGACCTGGATTTGGCTAAGCTGAATCTGTCTTATACGGTTCTCACTGCTCCTTATGATGGATATATGGGTAGGCGTACGCTTGAACCCGGTCAATATGTGCAGACCGGACAGACTATTTCATATCTGGTGCGTAACAAGGACAAGTGGATTACCGCTAATTATAAAGAAACGCAGATTGCTAATATCTATATTGGCCAGCAGGTGCGTATTAAAGTAGACGCAGTGCCCGGAAAGATTTTTCACGGGGAAGTCACTGCAATTTCCGAGGCAACCGGGTCTAAATATTCCTTGGTTCCTACAGATAATTCTGCCGGCAATTTTGTAAAGGTGCAGCAGCGAATCCCTGTGCGTATCGACTTGGAAGATGTTTCTCCGGAAGAAATGGCACAGTTGAGAGCCGGGATGATGGTGGAAACAGAAGCTTTACGCAGATGATTACCATGAAGGAATTGGAGGCACCTGTTCGTCAATGGGTGCCCGATTGGCTTGGGCTTATCAGCATTTTTATCGTGATTCTTCCGGTCACTATGCTCAATGGCTCGTATACAGGCAGTATGCTGGAAGTGTCGAACACGCTGGGTACTAATTCGGAAGATATTACGATGGGGTATTACGCTGCTTCGGCGGGTATGGCTATTGCATACCCGATTATTCCTAAAGTGTTGGCAGCCTTTTCCGTGAAATCTCTGTTATTGATTGATTTAGTACTGCAATTCTTCTTGAGCTGGGTTTGTGCACGTACGCAAAACGCAGATATTTTGATTGTTTGTAGTTTTGCTGTCGGTTTCTTGAAAGGGTTTCTTATGTTGTGGTTTATTCGTTATGCCCAGAAGATTTTCAGTCCGAAGAATGTGCGTAGCGAGTTCTATTCTTATTTTTATCCGTTGGTTTACGGTGGGGGACAAGCTTCAATGCTGGTAACGGCTTTACTGGCGTATCATTATAACTGGAAGTATATGTACTACTTTATGATGGTATTGATCTTGATTTCCATTCTGTTTGTTATCATCTGTTTCCGGCATAACCGTCCCATAAAAGCTGTCGCATGGTCTGATCTGCATATCCGTGAGATGTTTGTTATTTCAGCCGGGTTACTGATGTTGATGTACGTTATCAATTATGGCAAAGTGCTCGATTGGATGGCTTCCGGCAAGATATGTATTTATATTGTAATAGCACCTATGCTGATTGCGCTGTTCATCTGGTATCAGAGCCGTTCGGAGAATCCTTATGTAAGTCTGGCTCCTTTATTCCAACCCAAAGCAATTGTGGGCTATTTTTATATGATGCTCGTGATGTTTTTCAGTACATCAACCACTTTGCTGACTAACTATCTGACTGTTATTCTAAAAGTAGATACTACGCATACCTATTCTCTTTATATTTATTTGCTTCCGGGATATGTAGTCGGCGCCTTTATTTGTTTTTGGTGGTTTCGCTGGCAACGGTGGCGTTTCCGTTTTCTGATAGCGGGAGGAATGAGTTGCTTTGTGATTTTCTTTGCCATTTTGTATTTTGGCATTTCTCCGGATAGTACGTATGAGATGCTCTACCTGCCTATCTTCTTTCGTGGTTTGGGTATGTTGACTTTGATTATTGCTTTTGCCCTGTTTGCCGTGGAAGACTTGAATCCGAAATATTTATTGTCGAATGCTTTCTTCCTGATTATTTTCCGTTCCGTGCTGGCACCTATCATGGCGACTTCTTTTTATAGTAATGTACTGTACCGACTGCAACAAAAATATATGTATTCTTTGTCGGAGACTATAACTGCTGCTAATCCATTGTCGTCAGCACGCTATAGCCAGTCGCTGAACAGTGCGATGACACAGGGACATCCGTATGATGAGGCTGCGCAGTTGGCAACCAACTCCTTATATAATACACTACAACAACAAAGCCTGTTGCTGGCACTGAAAGAGATTCTGGGTTATTTGTTGGTTATATCTGTTGTCATAGCTGTGATTTCTCGTTTTATTCCTTTCCATAAAACAATCCGCGTTACGTTTAAGAAAACAGGCGATGATATGGTATAACAAAAAAAGAGTTGCTATCCCGTTCAATTTATCATTGAGTGGAGGATAGCAACTCTATCGTTTTAACAATGTATCTTTTATCTTCGATATATTGGTAGTATCAGATAGCGACCTGTTTACAAGGTTACCCCTGTTTTAAAGATAGCAATTTCGCGATAGCCTTTCTTTTCGTTGTTTACGAATTCACCGCTTGCCACTTTGATGATATAGTCAATGAAGCGTTCACAAGTCTTTTCCATCGGTTCGTTTTCTACAATCACACCAGCGTTGAAGTCAATCCATCCCGGTTTGTTTTTAGCCAGGGTTGAATTAGTGGAAATCTTCATGGTCGGAACAAAAGTGCCGAAAGGAGTACCGCGTCCGGTGGTGAAAAGTACCATGTGGCATCCACTTGCTGCAAGAGTAGTGGCTGCAACCAGGTCATTGCCCGGAGCAGAAAGCAGGTTGAGTCCTTTTTTCTGTAAACGTTCGCCGTAAGGCATTACACCGGATACATAGCTTTTTCCACATTTCTGGGTACATCCCAGTGCTTTTTCTTCCAGAGTAGAGATACCACCGGCTTTGTTGCCCGGAGAAGGATTTTCACCGACAGGCTCTCCATGTGACAGGAAGTATTCTTTGAAGTCATTAATCAGATGGACAGTCTGTTCAAACAGCTCTTCGTTTTTACAACGGTTCATCAGGATCGTTTCTGCACCGAACATTTCCGGAACTTCAGTCAATACGCTTGTACCTCCCTGTGCAATCAGGAAATCGGAGAACATGCCCAACAATGGGTTGGCCGTAATGCCGGAGAAACCGTCAGAACCACCGCATTTTAATCCCACACGAAGTTCGGACAAAGGTACATCGGTACGTTCGTCTTTAGAGGCTTTTGCATATAAATCACGCAGGATTTCCATTCCTTCTTCATATTCGTCACCTACCTTTTGGGTAACCATAAATTTGACGCGGTCTTCATCGAACTCGCCCAGGAATTCACGGAATATATCCGGCTGGTTATTCTCACATCCCAAGCCTACTACCAATACAGCACCTGCATTGGGATGGAGCACCATGTCACGAAGAATCTTTTTCGTATTCTCGTGGTCGTCACCAAGTTGCGAGCAACCGTAGTTGTGTGGGAAAGCGACGATGGCGTCCACTCCCTTACCTTCGGTTTCGCGACGCAGTCCCTCGGCCAGTTGTCCGATGATACCGTTTACGCAACCTACAGTCGGGATAATCCATATCTCGTTTCTTACACCTACATCACCGTTTTTGCGACGGTAACCTTTGAAAGTAAGATCTTTATGAGGAATATCTAAAGAAACCTGAATCGGGTTGTACGTGTAGTCCAACAATCCGGCAAGGTTGGTTTTGATGTTTGTTTCGTTCATCCAGTCACCCTGTTTCTTTGCCATTCGTGCATGTCCGATCGGGTAACCGTACTTGATTACATTTTCACCTTCCGCAAAATTCTTTAGTGCGAATTTATGTCCGGCAGGAATATCCTCGTTCAATGTAATCTCAATGCCATCTATAGAAAGATGCTCTCCTGCCGGGAGGTTAACAATGGCAACGGCAACGTTGTCGGCAGGATTAATTCTTAAATACTTTGTTTCCATGTAATGTACTTGTAAAGTTGTACTTTGTTGTTATTTGCTATGGTAATAGTCTATTGTCTCTACTGTTAACAGATCAATGGGCATATAGTTGATACGAGTCACTTCTTTCTTGAAAATAAGATGATCGCATAGAGCTTTGATGCCATTGGCTCCTTGCAGTTCCGGCTGCTGGGCGATGAGGAAGGAGATACTTCCTTCTTTCAGGCAGGTGACATTCCGTTCCAGAAGGTCATAGCCTATCAGATTGAAGTCTTTCTTTCCACGGCTTTGCAGGTACTCGCCAACGATGTAGGCTTTAGAGTTGAAAGTGATTCCGTTCTTAACCATCGGATAAGTGCGGAAGAATTCGTCCAGCATCTCGTTATCTTCGTCGTTGCGTTCGGCATGCAAGTCAAGTTCCAGTATAGTACAAGACGGATGATGTTCTTTCATGTACTGCCTAAAACCGATTTCTCTGTTCTCCTGCTGATTAGATCCTACAATTCCTTCATGTATTTTGCGGAAAATCACAATTTCCTTTTCCTCCCGTGCCAGTAACATCATCATTCGAGCAGCGAAATATCCGCTTTGACGTGAGTTCTGACCAAAGAAGGCGAGGGGAGGAACCTCTTTAATATTGGAGTCTATATATATATAAGGTATATCCAGTGCCTGCAACTGATCGGTGAATCCTTTCGTATATTGCGGAGCGGTAGGAGCTACCATCACTCCGTCCGGCTGCAGGGCCAGGATGGCTTCGCTGGCGTTGACGAATGAATGATAATCGTATGGATCGTAATAGTTGATTTTCACCGAAGTATTGAAATCCGAATAGGTCGCGATAGCTTCATGAATACCGATTTCTACAGCCGTCCAGTATTCGCCTTCCAGATGCTCTGGCAAAAGGCAGATAAACGTATACTTCTTGTTGGAAGCCAGAGCGCTGGCGTACATATTGGGCTGGTAGTCAAGCTGCTTCAGAATTTCTTCTACGCGTTTCTTACTGGCCTCCGATACTCCGCTACGTCCGTGAATAACGCGGTCTACTGTTCCCACTGATACATCTGCTAGACGGGCGATGTCTTTGATTCTGATCCTTTCGGGCAATTTATTCATACGATAACCTTTATTTATATAGGTTTTTGTGCTCGCACACAATAATAATCTTAATATTTTCGATACAAATATATAACAATTTTTGTAATTACGAAAATTGTTGTATCTTTGTGCCCGCACACGAAAGGTATGTAATGTTAGTCATTTTATAGATTAATGGTCATATAATCAATGTGTTAACCCCTAAAATAGGGCTGAAATGATAAATTGAAAGTTCATAATATTAATAACTTAGAATTTAAAACATAAGATTATGGGAAAGAAAGTCGTTACATTAGGCGAAATCATGCTTAGATTATCAACTCCGGGTAATACTCGTTTTGTTCAATCTGATTCTTTTGATGTAGTATATGGTGGTGGTGAAGCTAACGTTGCAGTAAGCTGTGCCAACTACGGACATGACGCTTATTTCGTAACCAAATTACCGAAACACGAAATTGGACAGTCTGCTGTTAACGCATTGCGTAAATATGGCGTAAAGACAGACTTTATTGCTCGTGGTGGCGACCGTGTAGGTATCTACTACTTGGAAACAGGTGCTTCTATGCGTCCTAGCAAGGTTATTTATGACCGTGCTCACTCTGCTATTGCTGAAGCTGACGCTGCTGATTTCGACTTTGATGCAATCATGGAAGGTGCTGACTGGTTCCACTGGTCTGGTATCACTCCGGCTATTTCTGACAAGGCTGCCGAGTTGACTCGTCTGGCTTGTGAAGCTGCAAAACGTCACGGTGTAACTGTTTCTGTTGACTTGAATTTCCGTAAGAAACTGTGGACTAAAGAAAAAGCACAGTCTATTATGAAACCGTTGATGCAGTTTGTAGACGTATGTATCGGTAACGAAGAAGATGCAGAACTTTGTCTGGGCTTCAAACCGGACGCTGACGTTGAAGCTGGTCACACAGATGCTGAAGGTTACAAAGGTATCTTCCAGCAAATGATGAAAGAATTCGGATTCAAATATGTAGTTTCTACTTTGCGCGAATCTTTCTCTGCTACTCACAACGGCTGGAAAGCTATGATCTACAACGGTGAAGAATTCTATACTTCAAAACGTTATGATATCGATCCGATCATCGACCGTGTAGGTGGTGGTGACTCTTTCTCCGGTGGTATTATCCATGGTTTGATGACTAAACCTAATCAGGGTGCTGCTCTTGAATTTGCAGTTGCTGCATCTGCTTTGAAACATACTATCAATGGTGACTTCAACCTTGTTTCTGTAGAAGAAGTAGAAGCATTGGCTGGTGGTGACGCAAGCGGTCGCGTACAGAGATAAATAGGTAATAGAGAGTTGAAAGTTTATAAAGTCAATTCATTTTAAAATAGTAAATAATAAGATGGCAAAATTCGATAAAATAGCCGTATTAAATAAGATCGGCTCTACAGGAATGGTTCCTGTATTCTATCACAAAGACGCAGAAGTTGCAAAGAAAGTAGTAAAGGCTTGTTATGACGGTGGTGTTCGTGCTTTCGAATTCACAAACCGTGGTGACTTTGCACAGGAAGTATTTGCTGAAATCGTTAAGTTCGCAGCAAAAGAATGTCCTGAAATGGCAATTGGTATCGGTTCTATTGTTGATCCGGCTACTGCTGCTATGTACTTGCAACTGGGTGCTAACTTCGTAGTAGGTCCGTTGTTCAACCCTGAAATAGCTAAGGTGTGTAACCGTCGTTCGGTTGCTTACACTCCGGGATGCGGTTCTGTATCGGAAGTTGGTTTTGCACAGGAAGTAGGTTGCGATCTTTGCAAAGTATTCCCGGGTGATGTTTATGGAACTAACTTTGTAAAAGGCTTGATGGCTCCGATGCCATGGTCTAAGCTGATGGTAACAGGTGGGGTAGAACCTACTAAGGAAAACCTGACTGCATGGATCAAAGCCGGTGTATTCTGTGTAGGTATGGGCTCTAAACTGTTCCCGAAAGATAAGGTGGCAGCAGAAGACTGGGCTTATGTAACTGCCAAATGTAAAGAAGCTCTCGGTTATATTGCCGAAGCTCGTAAATAAGATTAGAGAGCGAAAGCTTATCTATAATAAAAAGAGGTTGATGCGACAGCCTCTTTTAAAATATGCCTCGAGGGTTAGTTAGTTTAGTTAGTATATGAGGCATATTATCATTTTGTTTAAAGGTGTTTAAAGGGGATAGGCCATCGGAATGAGTGACTCATTTCGATGGCTTGTTTTTTTTGAGAAACCGTTAATACTGCCAAAAGTGGAAAGGGATGAACTAATTTTCTGGTAAGATGTTTTTTGTATATTAGATATAATAACAATATATAATATGGAACCTCATCATCACCACGAACATAGTCATCGGTTGACATCGCTCAATAAAGCTTTTATCATAGGCATCGCTCTGAATATAACTTTTGTCATAGTAGAATTCGGAGTAGGATTTTATTATAATTCTTTGGGGTTATTTTCCGATGCCGGGCATAATTTGGGTGATGTAGCCAGTCTGGTACTTGCCATGTTGGCCTTCCGGTTGGAGAAAGTTCACCCTAATAGTCGTTACACGTATGGATATAAGAAGAGTACGATACTTGTTTCTTTATTAAATGCAGTTATACTGTTGGTTGCTGTTGGCATTATTATTGCCGAGAGCATAGACAAATTATTTCATCCGGTTTCGGTTGATGGTTCCGCTATCGCATGGACAGCTGGGGTGGGAGTGGTCATTAATGCGCTTACTGCATGGCTTTTCATGAAAGATAAAGATAAGGATCTGAATGTGAAGGGAGCCTACTTGCACATGGCAGCAGATACACTGGTATCTGTCGGTGTAGTTGCTTCCGGTATTATTATTAAGTATACAGGATGGAGCATCATTGACCCGATTATCGGACTTGGCATTGCTGTTATTATTATTGTCTCTACCTGGGGATTGCTTCATGATAGTCTCCGGTTATCATTGGATGGAGTGCCGGTGGGGATAGATGCTCAAAAGATACAGCAACTTATCATGGAACAGCCTGGTGTGGAGAATTGCCATCATCTACATATCTGGGCGTTGAGCACAACGGAAACTGCTTTAACCGCCCATATTGTCATTGATAATATCACACAGTTGGAAGAGGTGAAACACCACATCAAGGAAGCACTTGAAGAAGCAGGCATACATCATGCCACTTTAGAGTTCGAAAACGAAAGAATCACTTGCAACAATGAATGTTGTGAGGATTAAATAAAATCCGTACCTTCGCGCCCTTAAACTAACTAACCTTTATTTTTATGTTTACTGACTTATTGCATTCCTCTTATTTTTCCCTTTTCCTGATTGTCGCATTAGGGTTTATGCTGGGAAGAATAAAAATCAGAGGATTATCTCTCGATGTGTCGGCAGTTATTTTCATTGCCCTTCTTTTCGGGCATTTTGGTGTTATCATTCCTAAAGAATTAGGAAACTTCGGTTTGGTGCTCTTCATTTTTACTATCGGTATTCAGGCAGGGCCCGGATTCTTCGATTCTTTCCGCAGTAAAGGAAAGACGCTCATTCTCATTACTATGCTTATTATTTGTTCCGCCTGCCTGACCGCAGTCGGGTTGAAGTACGCATTTGATATTGATACACCGAGTATTGTTGGTCTGATTGCCGGTGCGTTGACCAGTACGCCGGGTCTGGCGGTTGCTATCGACAGTACCAATTCTCCTTTGGCATCCATTGCTTACGGTATCGCATATCCGTTTGGAGTGATCGGCGTGATTCTGTTTGTCAAACTGTTACCTAAAATTATGCGGGTAGATTTGGATAAAGAAGCCCGTCGCCTGGAGATAGAACGTCGCGGACAATTCCCAGAACTGACTACTTGCATCTACCGTGTCACCAATTCGCATGTGTTCGACCGTAACCTGATGCAAATTAATGCACGCGGTATGACGGGTGCTGTTATTTCCCGTCTGAAACACAATGATGAAATATCTATTCCTACAGCCCATACAGTGCTGCGTGAAGGAGACTATATACAAGCCGTAGGTAGTGAAGAATCATTGAATCAGCTTGCTGTGTTGATCGGTAAGAGAGAAGAAGGCGAACTGCCTTTGGATAAAACGCAGGAAATAGAATCTTTACTGTTGACCAAAAAGGACATGATAAATAAACAACTGGGTGATTTGAACTTACAGAAAAACTTTGGTTGTACAGTGACCCGTGTCCGTCGAAGCGGTATTGATTTGTCTCCATCTCCCGATCTCGCTTTGAAGTTTGGCGATAAATTGATGGTTGTCGGTGAGAAAGAAGGACTTAAAGGAGTAGCCCGCCTGTTGGGTAACAATGCGAAGAAACTGTCTGATACGGATTTCTTTCCCATTGCAATGGGTATTGTACTGGGAGTGCTGTTCGGCAAAATAAATATATCTTTCTCTGATAGTCTGTCATTCTCTCCGGGACTGACCGGCGGAGTATTGATGGTAGCCCTTGTGTTGAGTGCGATTGGTAAGACAGGCCCCATCATCTGGTCTATGTCCGGACCTGCCAATCAGTTGTTGCGCCAGTTAGGTCTGCTTCTTTTTCTAGCCGAAGTGGGAACTTCTGCCGGTAAGAATCTGGTAGCCACTTTCCAGGAAAGCGGATTGCTGATGTTCGGAGTAGGAGCTGCCATCACATTGGTACCGATGCTTGTTGCCGCTATTGTCGGACGTCTGGTATTTAAAATCAGTCTGCTCGATTTGCTGGGAACGATAACGGGAGGTATGACGAGTACTCCAGGACTTGCTGCTGCCGATTCAATGGTGGACAGTAACATACCGAGCGTAGCTTACGCAACTGTTTATCCGATTGCCATGGTATTCCTGATTCTATTTATTCAAATCATAGCTTCGGCGGTATATTAACAGAATTTTGTAGATTCATTGATTGTTAAATAAATAGTTCGTATCTTTGCCGCCTCAAAGAAAAAACGAGGTGAAACGATTGTTATTGAATATTACACGCTACTTCTTACCGATACTGTTTGTGTCGTATCTGGTAAGCTTCACATTCTTTGCCCACGTGCATGTGGTCAATGGCGTGACAATCGTCCATTCACACCCGTTTAAGAAAGGGGCGGCACATAAACACTCTACAGTCGAACTGCTACTGATTCATTTTCTGTCTCATTTAACGGCAGACGGTGCAGCCGTAGTTTTTGCTCTTTCCCTTTTTATTCCTTTCTTATTGTATTTGTTGCTCGGCCGTTCGCCGTATGCTCACTATCACTGTCCGTATCATGGGGTAGTGGGACTTAGAGCACCTCCGGCTATTCGTTTCTCCATTCTTTGAATGATGATACCGTACCTTGCATGAGGTAGGGCATTATCTGTCTATCCATGTGAATACTTATCGAAAACGAATAACAAACGAAAAATGAAGAAATACATCTTTTCGCTTGTCTGCCTGTGCTGCACATTGTTGCCTGCCCTTGAAGGACAAGCTCATGAATATCCTAATCATCCTGAATTACGTAAGTCAGACGCCAATATCGTTGGCCATATTCTTGATAAAAACACCAAAGAACACTTGCCCTATATAACAGTCGCCTTGAAAGGTACGACCATCGGAACGGTAACCGATGCTACCGGGCATTATTTCTTGAAGAATCTTCCCGAAGGCAATTTTGTGCTCGAAGTTAGTTCGGTGGGGTATAAAACCGTCAGACGGAATGTGACGCTGAAGAAAGGGCGCACATTGGAAGAAGATTTCGAGATAGAAGAAGATGCAGTTGCCTTGGATGGCGTAGTAGTATCTGCCAATCGTAACGAGACTACCCGTCGTCTGGCTCCGACGCTGGTGAATGTGGTGGATCTGAAAATCTTTGAGAATACCAATTCTACGACTTTGGCACAAGGATTGAGCTTTCAGCCGGGTGTCCGTGTAGAGTCTAATTGTCAGAATTGCGGCTTCCAGCAAGTGCGCATCAATGGACTGGATGGTCCTTATACGCAAATCCTGCTCGATTCCCGTCCCATCTTTAGTGCACTGTCCGGTGTGTATGGCATCGAGCAGATTCCTGCCAGCATGATAGAACGTGTGGAAGTGATGCGTGGAGGCGGATCGGCTTTGTTCGGCTCGTCTGCTATTGCCGGAACAATCAATATCATTACCAAAGAACCGATGCGCAATTCCGGTATGTTGTCGCATACCATTACAGGTATTGGTGATGGCGATGCTTTTGACAACAGTACAGCACTGAATGCATCACTTGTGACGGACGACCAGCGTGCCGGTTTGTATATCTTCGGTCAGAATCGCCATCGTTCTGCGTATGACCATGATAGTGACGGATATTCTGAAATCCCCAAGATACACGGCCAGACCATCGGTTTCCGTTCATTCCTGAAAACAACGACATATTCGAAACTAACTTTTGAATATCACCACATGGAAGAATTCCGTAGGGGAGGAGACTTGTTGAACCGTCCGCCTCACGAAGCGAATGTGGCGGAACAGACCGAACACTCGATCAATGGTGGAGGACTGAAATTTGACTATTTCTCACCTAACGAGAAACATCGTTTCAATGTGTTTGCATCAGCGCAGCATATCAATCGTGACAGCTATTATGGACCGGGTGATAGAGATCCGTTAGATGCTTACGGAAATACCACTGACTTAAATTGGATAGCTGGATCGCAATATGTCTATAGTTTCGGAAAATGTATCTTCATGCCTGCTGACCTGACTGCCGGAATAGAATTCAATCAAGATAAACTGGAAGACAATATGTGGGGGTATAACCGTACGGTAGACCAAAAAGTGAATATCGGTAGTGCTTTCTTCCAGAATGAATGGAAGAATGAGCATTGGGGATTTCTGATTGGCGGTCGTTTGGATAAACATAACCTGATTGACCATGTGATATTCAGTCCGCGTGCCAATCTGCGGTATAACCCGACAGAAAACATCAATCTTCGTTTCAGTTACTCATCCGGTTTCCGTGCTCCGCAGGCTTTCGACGAAGATTTGCATGTGGAGAATGTGGGCGGTAATGTGGCGATGGTTGAACTGGCCGATAATCTGAAAGAAGAAAGATCACAGAGCTTGAGTGCCTCGGCAGATATTTATCATCGTTTTGGTGCGTTTCAGATTAACTTCCTGGTAGAAGGATTTTATACAAAATTATCAGATGTATTTGCTCTTACCGACGGAGAGGTAGTGGATGGAATCCTGACACGTACACGCTACAATGCACCGGGAGCCCGTGTGATGGGACTGACTTTGGAAGGAAAGATGGCATATCTGACTAAATTCCAGCTTCAGGCAGGAGTCACTTTGCAGCAGAGCCATTACAGCGAACCGCACGTATGGAACCCAGACGCTCCGGCTGTGAAGAAAATGATGCGTACACCGAATACTTATGGTTATTTTACAGCAACCTATACCCCGATAAAACCATTATCTATCGCTCTTTCCGGTACATATACCGGTTCGATGCTGGTTCCCCACGAACCGGTTCCGGGATTCCTTGAAAAACCGATAACGGTGAATACGAAGGACTTCTTCGATATCGGTTTGAAGGCTGCCTATGATTTCAAACTTTACAAGTCGATGAACTTGCAGGTGAATGCCGGCGTACAGAATATTTTCAATGCCTACCAGAACGACTTCGACAAAGGGGCTGACCGTGACTCCGGTTATATCTATGGTCCGTCATTGCCAAGAAGTTTCTTTGCCGGAGTGAAGATAAGTTATTAAAATTCGATTAAGATTTAAAATCGTCATAAATAGGGATTGTTTTGCATGGAGATAATCCTTATCTTTGCAAAAAAACAAACTAAACCTTGACTTAGGTGCACAGAATAAATGTGCATGATGACCGAATGAAACAATTGTACCTACATATAATGAAGTGGTTTCTGCCTGTACTGTTTATCTCGTACATGGCAGGAATCACTTTGTTTACTCACTCCCATGTGGTCAACGGGGTTACAATTGTCCATTCACATCCATTTAAAAAAGGCAGCGAACATAGCCATACGACGGTTGAATTCCAACTAATTCATCTCTTGAGTCATGTGTTGGTGACCGACAGCGGTTTGATACCAACATTCTCTGTTGCTGCTTTATCTCTATTATGCATCCTGTTTGTCCGCCCGCAAATAGAGCAATTTCACCGTTCTTGTCCGGGCGTAATATCTCTTAGAGCACCTCCTGTCGCTTAGTCTATCTTTTTGGGGGAACAGTATTTATGTATTAGGATCAACGATTAACGATCGCTGCTTCCCTTTCCCTTTATTATTATTTTTCGAATTAAAACATTAAAAGACTAACGACAATGAAGAAATATCTTTTAGTCCTGGTCGGCCTGTGCTGTGTCTTGTCATACGCATTGGCTGAACGTCCGGACTACCCTGAACTGAAGAAATCCGATGCGAATATAATAGGTCATGTACTGGATAGAGAAACGAAAGAACACCTTCCGTACATCACCATTGCACTGAAAGGAACGACCATAGGAACCGTGACTGATGCTACCGGACATTATTTTTTGAAGAATTTGCCGGAAGGAAATTTTATACTGGAAGTTAGTTCAGTAGGCTACAAGACAGTGACCCGCAACGTAACTCTGAAAAAAGGAAAGACACTGGAAGAAGATTTTGAAATAGAAGAGGATGCGATTGCTCTCGACGGAGTAGTAGTTTCCGCCAACCGGAGTGAAACGACACGTCGTATGGCTCCTACTTTGGTGAATGTCGTCGACCTGAAACTCTTTGAAACCACTAACTCTTCCACTTTATCACAAGGACTGAACTTCCAGCCCGGAGTGCGTGTGGAGACAAATTGCCAGAATTGTGGCTTCCAGCAAGTCCGTATCAATGGTCTGGACGGACCATATACGCAAATTCTGATAGATTCGCGTCCCGTATTCAGTGCCCTTTCCGGAGTGTATGGACTGGAACAGATTCCTGCCAGCATGATTGAACGTGTAGAAGTGATGCGTGGGGGAGGCTCTGCCTTGTTCGGCTCTTCGGCTATTGCAGGAACCATTAATATAATCACCAAAGAGCCTTTGCGCAATTCCGGTCAGCTGTCACACACCATAACTTCTTTAGGAGGAAGCTCCTCATTCGATAACAACACCTCACTGAATGCTTCATTGGTGACGGACGATCATCGTGCCGGATTGTATATCTTTGGTCAGAACCGTTATCGGTCGGGATATGATTATGACGGAGACGGATTTACCGAACTGCCCAAATTGAAGAATCAGACAGTGGGTTTCCGCTCTTATCTGAAAACAAGTACTTATTCCAAACTGACCTTTGAATATCACCACATGCAGGAATTTCGTCGTGGAGGGGATATGTTGAACCGTCCTCCTCACGAAGCGCATATTGCGGAGCAGTTGCAACATTCTATTGATGGTGGAAGTTTGAAATTCGATTATTTCTCTCCGGATGAAAAGAACCGTCTAAGTGTCTTTGCATCGGCTGCCAATACAGACCGGGACAGTTATTACGGACCGGGTAACGATCCTCTGAAAGCCTATGGAAAGACAACGGATTTAACCGCTATGGGTGGCGCACAATACGTACATACGTTTGACAAGTGCTTTTTTATGCCTTCTGATCTCACGGCAGGGCTTGAATATAACCGTGACCGCCTAAAAGATAATATGTGGGGATATAACCGTCACACGGATCAGACGGTGAATATTTACAGTGCTTTTCTGCAGAACGAATGGAAGAACGACCGTTGGGGGATTCTGATTGGTGGTCGTCTGGATAAGCATAATATGGTGGATAATGTGATCTTTAGTCCCCGTGCCAACTTGCGTTTTAACCCGACACAGAATATTAACCTGCGTTTAAGCTATTCTTCCGGATTTCGTGCTCCGCAGGCTTTTGATGAGGATATGCATATTGAAAATGTGGGCGGAACAGTGGCTATGATCGAGCGTGCAAAGGATTTGAAAGAAGAGAAATCCCAAAGTTTCAGTGCTTCGGCAGATATGTATCATCGTTTCGGAGCATTCCAGACGAATTTGTTGATTGAGGGTTTTTATACAAGACTGACCGATGTTTTCGTATTGGGCGAACCTTACGACCGTGGTGATGGTATATTAGTGAAAACACGTAGCAATGGCCCCGGTGCTAAAGTGATGGGATTGACACTGGAAGGTAAAGTGGCTTATCTTTCTATCCTGCAAATACAAGCGGGATTAACTTTACAACGTAGCCGGTACGATGAACCGCATAAGTGGCATGACGATGCACCGGCAGAAAAGAAGATTTTCCGTACTCCCGATACATACGGTTATTTCACTGCCACTTATACCCCCATCAAACCTTTATCTATCGCTCTGTCAGGAACCTATACCGGCAGGATGTTGGTGCAACGTATGGATATCACCGCCGAGAATGCCGAACTGGGTGAAATGCCTGAAAGAAAAGCGGAAGCAATCAGAACACCTCGTTTCTTTGATTTGGGAGTGAAACTGGCTTATGACTTCAAGTTATACAAAACGGTTGATTTGCAATTAAACGGCGGAGTTCAGAATATTTTTGAGTCTTATCAGAAGGACTTTGACAGAGGAGCTAACCGGGATTCCGGTTATATTTACGGCCCTTCTTTGCCGAGAAGTTTCTTTGCCGGGGTGAAGATTAGTTATTAATCGGTTGGAAAAAGTGTTTCATGGCTTGGAACTTTTTGTTTCCTGCGTTGAAACCATTAGTTTCCCTGTGTGAAACTAACAGTTTCAAGCGGGTGAAACTAATATGCCGTATAGAGATTCATACTTTTCTCCTTATTAATCATTGATTGATCGGGCGGTGATAGGTGATAGATGTGGTGATAGGTTACAAACAACCTGTCACCATCCCTAAAAGTGCCATGAATAAAGGCTTTTAGAAGTGCAGGTGATAGGTGATAGAGGAAAGTGAGAAAAACTCTGTGTAGAGATGGATCAAACCATATCTTTATCGACCCCGAATTTTTCTCCTGTCTGACATTTACCTGCGGGTTCCACATGTACCAGAATGTCATATACGTTATCTATCGAATTGATAATGCTTTTCTCCACCGAATCGGCAATCTCATGAGCTTGTGTGATTGTGATTTCCGGATTCACTTCTATATCAAGGGTAATCATATAGAGATTTCCTATCATTCGTGATCTGACACGATGCGGATTACTGGCACCGGGCACTTTCTCTACAGCCTCGAATATCTTGTTGTATACATTGACATCTTTCACTCCGTCCATTAGCTCCACATTCGAATCTATGAAAATACTGATGGAAGATTTGATAATAAAGAGACTGATTATCAATCCTGTTATCGAATCGAGTATCGGTAATTTGAAGATGAAAGTAAATATCAATCCTAATAAGACCCCTGTTGAGATAACAACATCATTACGCATATTGATGGCATTGGCCGTCAGCATGGAGCTGTTGATCTTCTTTCCCTGTTTGTACTGGTATGAAGCCAGTAGGAGTTTACCGATAATAGAAAATATAGTGACATAGATGGCGATAGCCGATGGTATCTCTTTCACTTCATCTGAAAAGATGCTTTTAGTGGATGATAGCAACATTTGTACGCCGGCATAAAATATCACGAGTGATAGAATCTTTGTTGCGATCCCTTCCGCTTTCTCATATCCGAATACATATTTCTTTGAAGGAGGGCGGTTGATGAGGCGTGCCGTAAAAATCATAACGATAGAGATCACGACGTCGGTTGCCGAGTCGATACCGTCGCCGACTACGGCTAAACTACCGGCAAATAAACCGATTATGATTTTGGATGCGGACAGGATTGCATTGCCAATTGTGCTGATCCATGAGGTTGTGATTAGTATTTTCTCTCTTGACATTGAAGTGACTCTTTATAGTTGTTTGTAATGGGATTGGGGAGCAAAGATAAACATTAATAGGAGTTTGTGATATGAAGTCGCAAAAAACTTTTTTCGCCTTTTTAGTAGTTTATGCGTTTTAGTTGTATTATATATAGATGGTCAATTAAAAACAGGACAATTAATTTATTAAATAGTTAACCGCATGTTCAAAAAATTAAGTAGCTCTTTACTCATTGTGTCAGCTTGTGTTTTTTCTTCTTGTACGTCTACCGTCAAGCAAGAAATTGCAATCTTGCCTACCCCCGTTAGTCTGACCGAGCAGTCGGGCTCGTTTGTTTTAAAAGATGGCATGAAGATCGGAGTTTCCGATCAGTCGTTGTTTCCGGCTGCCGGATACCTGCAGGAAATTCTTCGGAATGTCATATCGTCTTCTGTTGAAGTCACTACTGATAAGAGTCAGGTAGATATGTATTTTCAGTTGAAGGATACTGTTGGAAAGCCCGGCTCTTATAAACTTGAGTCTACGCCGGAGTATATTCGGGTAGAGGCAACTGACTATTCAGGTATTATTTCTGCTATTACTACTATTCGCCAGTTGCTTCCAGCAACGATAGAAGTGCAGGGAGAGAAACAGAATTATTCTATCCCTGTCGTGCAAATAGAAGATGCGCCACGGTTTGAATGGCGTGGATTTATGTTGGATGCTTCCCGCCATTTCTGGAATAAAAAAGAAGTGAAGCATGTATTAGATCTGATGTCTTTGTATAAACTTAATAAGTTCCACTGGCATCTGTCCGACGATCAGGGTTGGCGTATAGAGATCGAGAAATACCCGTTGCTTACAGAAAAAGGGGCCTGGCGTAAATTCAATACGCAGGATCGTACCTGTATGGCACGTGCGAAAGAAGAAGATAATACCGATTTCCTGATTCCGGAAGATAAGATACGCATTGTGGAAGGAGATACGCTGTATGGAGGTTATTACACTCATGATGATATAAAAGAAATAGTAGCCTATGCTACGCAAAGAGGCATTGATGTCATTCCCGAGATTGATATGCCGGGACATTTCCTGGCAGCTATCGGTCAATATCCGGAATTGGCGTGCGATGGATTAATCGGGTGGGGGGAAACTTTCTCTTCTCCTATCTGTCCGGGCAAAGATACAACGCTGGAGTTCTGTCAGAATGTGTTCAAAGAAGTTTTTGAACTTTTCCCTTATGAATATGTGCACATGGGTGGTGATGAAGTGGAAAAAGCCAACTGGAAGAAATGTCCTCTTTGTCAGAAACGGATTCGTACGGAGAAACTGGGTTCGGTAGAAGAACTTCAGGCATGGTTTGTACGTGACATGGAGAAATTCTTCCTTGCCAATGGAAAGAAACTCATAGGCTGGGATGAAGTGGTATCCGACGGATTATCTTCCGATGCTGCCATTACATGGTGGAGAAGTTGGGCGAAAGATGCATTGCCTACGGCAACTGCACAAAAGCAGAAAGTGATTGCTTGTCCGAATGAATATTTCTATTTCGATTATGCGCAGGATCAGAATTCAGTAAAGAAAATACTTGCGTATGATCCGTGTGCAGACGAGCGGTTATCGCCGGAACAGAAGAAATATATCTGGGGTGTGCAGGCGAATCTCTGGGCTGAATGGATTCCGACAATGAAGCGCATTGAATATTTGATTGTTCCCCGTATGATAGCGTTGAGTGAAATAGCTTGGGCGGAGCCGACAGCTAAACCGGGTCTCGAAGAATTCTATCGTCAGCTTGTTCCGCAATTTAAGCGGATGGATGTAATGAGGGTAAATTATAGGGTGCCTGACTTGCAGGGATTCTATAAAGTAAATGCATTTATTGATGAAACAACTGTGGAATTGACTTGTCCGTTACCCGGTACTGAAATACGGTATACGACAGACGGCAGTATGCCTACCAAAGAATCAGCTCTTTATAACGGTGCTTTGGAAGTTGGGAAGACTACGGATTTCGCTTTCCGCACTTTCCGTCCGGATGGCTCTCCTTCGGATGTGGTGCGTACCAAGTATGTAAAGGCTCCTTATGCGGAGGCGGTGACTGCTCCGGCTGCTTTGCAGCCCGGCTTGAAAGCAGTATGGCACGATTTCCGTGGTAATCTTTGTGCGGATATGGATGCAGCTCCTGTCAAAGGGGAGTATGTGGTGGAATCGGTATCCATTCCCGAAGAGGTGAAAGGAAATATCGGTCTGGTATTGACCGGCTATCTGGAAGTTCCTGCCGATGGTATCTATACATTTGCCCTTCTCTCGGACGACGGTAGCACATTAATGCTTGACGGTGAATTGTTGGGAGATAATGATGGAGCACATTCGCCGGTAGAGATTATTGTGCAGAAGGCTTTGAAAGCCGGGCTTCATCCGATAGAGGTACGTTACTTCGATTGTAACGGAGGCGTATTGCAGATGGAACTGGTGAATGAAAAAGGTGAAAAAGAAGTATTGCCAAATACGTGGCTGAAACATGAATAACTATTCTGTTGTTTCAATCATTACTTATTCGTTATAGTCTGAATAGCAAATTTCATTATTTTTAGGTATTGTCCGTCTTGCCGGCGAGCTGTACCTTTGCAGAAAATAATTGAAAACTTATGCGAATCAGTGAGAGACGAGTCGAGATTAATCATATATCAAAGGTGCACATGCACCGGATTGAATGGGATGAAGAGAGCTTATAGAAATATAAGCTCTCTTTTTTTTGAACGATTTCGAATATTGTTCTTTTTTGAAAACAAGCGATAAGTTAAATGATTGTCGAACTTAATATAGATTGAACGTACGTTATGAGTACATTGAAAAAACTTCAGAACTACATGGGTAAACGGAAAGTGCTTTTGCCTGCGGCAATGCTGCTGTCTGCCCTAAGTGCCTTGGCGGGCATGTTGCCTTATATCCTTATTTGGCTGATTGTGAGAGAACTGCTTGAACACGGAGAGATAACCTCTTCCGGTAATGTGGTGACGTATGCCTGGTGGGCGGCAGGCATGGCCGTGGCGAGCATCGTCCTTTATTTTGCCGCATTGATGTCTTCGCATCTTGCAGCTTTTCGGGTTGAATCGAATTTGCGTAAAGAAGCCATGCGCCAGATAGTGCGTATGCCTCTCGGCTTCTTTGACATTAATACGAGCGGACGTATTCGCAAGATTATAGATGACAATGCAGGGGTTACCCATAGTTTTCTGGCACATCAGTTGCCTGATCTTGCGGCTACTTTTCTAGTGCCGTTGGTAGCTGCCATACTGATTTTTGTGTTCGATTGGATACTCGGTCTGGCATGTATCGTCCCTGTAATTATTGCCATGCTGGTTATGGGTTTTATGATGAATGCGGAGGGACGGCAGTTTATGAAAAGCTATATGACTTCTCTGGAGGAAATGAATGCCGAAGCTGTAGAGTATGTGAGAGGAATTCCCGTAGTGAAGGTTTTCCAGCAGACCATTTACTCTTTCAAGAACTTTCACCGCTGTATCATGAATTATAATAAAATGGTATTCGGCTATACACGAATGTGGGAGAAGCCGATGTCGCTCTATACCGTAATAATCAATGGTTTTGTGTTTTTCCTTGCTCCGTTGGCTATTTTGCTGATTGGTTATTCAGGTAATTATGCATCGGTATTACTTAATTTCTTCCTGTTTGTTCTCATTACTCCTGTATTCTCCCAAAGTATCATGAAGAGTATGTATCTCAATCAGGCTTTGGGGCAGGCGAGTGAAGCTATCGGACGTCTTGAGAATCTGGTTGCTTATGAGCACCTGACTGTTGTAGAGCATCCACAACCGGTAAAGGAATTCAGTATTCAGTTCGAAAAAGTTTCCTTCAGCTATCCGGGAGCTAATCAAAAGGCGGTGGATGATGTTAGTTTCACTATTCCGCAAGGAAACACAGTAGCTCTTGTCGGAGCTTCGGGCGGAGGGAAAACAACGATTGCCCGTCTAGTTCCCCGTTTCTGGGAGGCAACGGAAGGGAAAGTTTTAATAGGTGGCATCAATGTAAGAGAAATCGCTCCCGAAGAACTGATGAAATATATTTCTTTCGTGTTCCAGAATACAAAGCTGTTCAAGACTTCTCTGCTCGAAAATATCAAATATGGTAATCCCGACGCGGCAATGGAGGAAGTGGAACGGGCAGTAGATATGGCACAGTGCCGGGAAATTATCAATAAACTTCCGCTCGGACTGAATACGAAGATTGGTACGGAGGGAACATATCTCTCCGGCGGGGAACAGCAACGGATCGTACTGGCACGTGCAATCCTGAAAAATGCTCCCATCATTGTACTGGATGAGGCGACTGCTTTTGCCGACCCCGAAAATGAGCATCTCATCCAGCAAGCCTTGAAAGAACTGACAAAAGGAAAAACCGTATTGATGATTGCTCATCGTCTTTCAAGCATCACTGATGCCGACAATATCCTCGTCATTGACAAGGGGAAGATTGCGGAACAAGGTACACATGCCAACCTGCTTGGAAAACAAGGCATCTATTATCGTATGTGGAATGAATACCAGCAATCTGTTCGCTGGACAATAGGAAAGGAGGTTTCTAATGATTGAAGTAATAAAAAGACGTTTTGCCCTTTCAACTAAAGGAGCGAAAGATTTCTGTAAAGGTGTGTTTTTCACTACACTGCTCGATATTGTATTGATGTTGCCGGCGGTATTTGTTTTTCTCTTTCTTGAGGAATATCTTCGTCCTGTGTTTCAGCCTTCGGCTTCGGTGACGCATGGTATTCTCTATTATAGCATACTCGGTATTGTCTTTATGATAGTCATGTATATATTTGCGGTATTGCAATATCGTAGTACCTATACCACCGTTTATGATGAGAGTGCAAACCGGCGTATCTCATTGGCGGAAAAACTTCGCAAGTTGCCTCTGGCTTTCTTTGGCGAAAAGAATCTTTCCGACCTCACCGCCACGATTATGGATGACTGCACTGATCTCGAGCATACTTTCTCGCATGCAGTTCCCCAGTTGTTTGCTTCCATTATCAGTATTCTGCTTATTACCGTCGGTATGGCATTTTATAACTGGCAGTTGACGATTGCTTTGTTCTGGGTAGTGCCGCTTGCCGCCGCAATCCTTTTTTTCTCGAAGAAGGAAATACAGAAAAGCAATGAAAGTAATTATCTGAACAAACGGATGGTGACCGAGCATATCCAGGAAGGACTCGATACCATTCAGGAGATAAAATCCTACAATCAGGAGAGAGACTATCTGGAAAAACTGGATGCGAGCATTGATACCTATGAAAAGGTATTGACTCGTAATGAACTGGTGCTCGGCATGTTGGTAAACGGTTCCCAAAGTGTATTGAAACTCGGACTGGCAAGCGTTATTATCGTTGGTGCCAATCTCTTGGCTTCGGGTACGGTTGATTTGTTTACCTATCTTATATTTATGGTTATCGGGTCGCGTGTGTATGCTCCGGTCAGTGAGGTGATGAATAATATTGCCGCTTTGTTCTATTTGGATGTGCGTATCAATAGAATGAATGAGATGGAAGCATTGCCGGTACAAAACGGGACTACCGAATTCACTCCTCAAGGTTATGATATCGAATTCAGACAGGTAGACTTTGCTTATGAGCAGGGAAAACAAATTCTGAATAACTTGTCTTTTATTGCCCGGCAAGGTGAAAAAACGGCTTTGGTTGGTCCTTCGGGTAGTGGCAAGAGTACGGCGGCCAGGTTGGCGGCACGTTTCTGGGATATCCAGTCGGGAAAGATTACCCTCGGCGGGCAGGATATCAGTCGGATTGATCCTGAAACTTTGTTGAAAAACTATTCCGTTGTCTTTCAGGATGTAGTTCTTTTCAATGCTTCCATTATGGATAATATCCGTATTGGCAAACGGGATGCTACGGATGAGGAAGTCCGGAGAGTTGCCCGCTTGGCACAATGTGATGAGTTTGTCACTAAAATGCCGCAGGGATACCAGACGATTATCGGTGAGAATGGAGAAACATTATCCGGCGGTGAGCGTCAGCGTATTTCCATTGCCCGCGCTTTGTTGAAGGATGCTCCGATTGTTCTGTTGGATGAGGCTACGGCTTCGCTTGATGTTGAGAATGAAACCAAGATACAGGCAGGTATATCTGAATTGGTACGTAACAAAACGGTGCTGATTATTGCGCACCGTATGCGAACCGTTGCCAATGCCGACAAAATTGTAGTATTGGAGAATGGAAGTGTTGCTGAAATGGGAACACCGGAGGAATTGAAAAAGAAAAATGGTATATTTGCCCGGATGGTGAACAGACAGGTTACAAATATGAATTGATAAATAGCAGCGATACTATGCAATTTTTGAAAGGAGATATACAAGAGGGAATCTTGAAGGCAGCCGAAGAAGTGTTTCTGGAAAAGGGATACAAGGATGCCTCTATGCGTGAAATAGCTTCGAGGGCAGGGGTGACGGTGAGTAATATCTATCATTATTTCACCAATAAGGATGAGATATTCCGTACGATTCTGAAACCGGTATTGAATGATCTGTATGCTATGATTTATAATCACGATGCAGATCAGATGACGATAGACGTCTTTATGGATTCGGATTATCAGAAAATGTCTGTACGGGAATATATCAGATTGGTCTCTGAACATCGTGACCGTTTGCGGTTGCTGCTTTTTCAGGCACAAGGTTCTGTTTTGGAGAACTTCCGTTCTGAATATACAGATTTGATGACGCGTACGATTTCTGTTTTTTTTCAAGGGATGAAGCAGAAATATCCGCATATCAATATAGCAATAACTAACTTCTTTATTCACCTGAATACGGTATGGTTGTTTGCCCTGCTCGAAGAGCTGGTGTTGCATCCTGTGAAGAAAGAAGAGATGGAGAAGTTTATAGCGGAGTATATCGCTTTTGAAACGGCTGGTTGGAAAGAGCTCATGAATGCATGAGCTCTCTCACTTTATTCTCTTACTGATATAAAAAAACGTCCGGCTTTCACAAGCCGGACGTCCTTGCCTCTTTTAGAATATGTCATCTATTCATATTCCAAAATGAATACATTATATGGTTTTTTCAACTTAACAACCAAATAAAAGAAATGCGGGTGAATCACTTCGGCCGATTTCTATGTATTTTTAATGTGGCTACGTAATATAATTATGACTAATTAATTTAATTCTGATACTGCAAAGATAGGGGCTTTCCGCTTTTCCCGCAATCCCCTAAAATGGGTATTCTTCTATCAATTACTAGCTATATATAGTGGTTCAGGCGTTTGCATAACTATGCATCCCTCCAAGAACATAATTTACCCCGAAATAGGTCATTAAGACGGTCAGGAAAGCAAGAATCATATAGATATGGAAGAATAGAGGCTTGCGGAAAATGCGCAGACTTTGTGAATGGAAGGCTACTCCATATACCAGAAAAGTAATCAGTGCCCATACTTCTTTCGGGTCCCACGCCCAGTATCGTCCCCAGGAAACGTTTGCCCAAACTGCTCCCAGAAAGATGCCTGCTCCTAAAAAGAAGGTGGCAGGGTAGAGCAGCAAACGGCTGACTAGCGTCAACTGTTCTATCCGGTTGTCTTGTATAGCGTCGTTTCCGGAGACATTGTTTTTCGATTCTTTTTTCCGGAGGCATAATGCCAGTATTCCGTTTAGCATGATGAATGCCAATAGGGCATAAGACATCATAATCAATGAAACATGAATACTTAGCCATGGAGAGACGAGCACCGGCATTAATGGGGTTATCTGGGGATTCATTTGTCCCAGATAGGAGACCAACAAAGCAAAGCCGGAGAGGAGGAATCCGAATGGAAGTATAAATGAGAATCTTCGATGGAGCAGACAGGCTATCAAAAGAATACAAAGAGCCATAAACTGCATGGTTTCGTAACCGTTACTAAGTGGAATACGACCGCCAATGTACCAGCGCAGGCAATATCCTGCTAAATGGAATATGAAAGCAAGATAGAGTGCAACAGAAAAGAAAGTTCCTGCCATGCGGGAAATCGTTTTGGCTTTGGGCGAGAGGGTATTTCTTTGCAGGCTGTTATGAAGTAGAAGTAGGAAAGACAACACTCCCAATGACAGATTTATCATAAAAAGAATCTTGCTGAACGGAATCCGGTTGTAGAGTAATTCTGCTTTCACTTCCAGTTCGGAGAGAGGTTGCACGCTGCCATCAGTGGGTAATGGATGGATGAATGTTCCTTTTTCCAACATCAGGATCAGGCCTACTTTTTCATCTGTTTCCTGGATTGCTTTGGCGAGTTTGCTTTGTTGTCCTTGTTCACGTTGCCAATGTTCACGGAGACGATAAACAGAACCGTCAAATAAATCAGTTAATCGAGCATAAGGTGTTTGTAAGTTTAATAAATGCTGTAATTCTGTATTTTTGATGTATATCAATGGCTCATTTCTCCACACTTCCGGATAAAGTAACCAGCCACCTATCACTTGTTCAGGTGTCAATCCTTTATATGAAGCTTCTCCTGTCAGTTTCTGAATGAAATCACGGGCTAATGTATTGAAAGGTACTACCCGGTCGTGATAAATAACCTGTTCCTGTGCTAAACTGTCCGCTTGTGTTCGTTTCAATGCAGGAAGGAGTTTTTTTTGTGCTTGCATGTTACCTGCAAGGCAGAAAATAAACAGTATAAATACACCTCCTTTTTTAAGTAGCGGGTGGTTTAGCAGGCGTCGGAAATCACTACTGCGGGAAAATAGTAGCCAAATCATGGAGAGACCGAGCAGGATATATCCCGCATAAGTCACTCCTGTTCCCCATGGATCATAA
This sequence comes from Bacteroides sp. OM05-10AA, assembly GCF_003439055.1. Lineage (NCBI taxonomy): Bacteria > Pseudomonadati > Bacteroidota > Bacteroidia > Bacteroidales > Bacteroidaceae > Bacteroides > Bacteroides sp. OM05-10AA. The sequence continues at coordinate 52,826 of NZ_QSUR01000022.1, read as the reverse complement.
TTGACAGTCAGCCAGCTCCCTTTTCCGTCATCATCGAAAGATGACTGATAGAAACGGAAACCTTGTGATGTAAATATACGATTCATTGAAATCTGTTCGTGTAATAGAACATTTTTCTGTCCGGGAAGAGAGTAGGTGATATAGCTGATGTAGTCTGCCGGTGCTTCTGTTCCGGGATAGTATGCTATACGGAAACTATCTAGTTGTATTGTGAATGGCAGATCAGCTTTTCTGCCGCTTTCCGATTCCTGGAAACTGTCTATTGTTGCCCCCGGAAGCAAGTGTACGTATCCTTTTTTGCTTCCGATAAACGTAATCATGGCCCCCACCAAGATAACGAGGAGGGAGCCATGAAACAACAATATGGGGAACCGTCGCCATAAAGCGCGTCGGATGAGAGCAACAAGTGCAATGGTGGCAATTATTCCCCACAAACAACAAAACCAGCATGTATGATATATATTTCTTTCTACAAAATCTGTCCCATACGCTTGTTCTACGAAAGTAGTCACAGCGAGTAGTCCCACCAGACAGATATATAAGATAATAAGTAACCTTTTCAACTGTATAATCTTTTATGATATTAAAATGGAGCGTATTCCTTGTTCTTACATTCTTTCACTCCCATACATTCCATCTCAATCAACCATCCGGGACGGCATACCGGAGCATGAACAAATACTTTGGGAGTATGTGGGAAACGTTTGTCATACATTGCTTTAACAACTGTATAGTCGGCTATGTCACGCAGATATACAATCATTTGTCCCAAATCTTCAAACGTGCAGTCCGCTTCTTTCAACAGGGTTTCCACATTCTCCCACATTCGTTCTGTCTGTTTGCGGATGTTGCCGGGATATACCACTTCGCCTTTGTTGTTGATACTTGCCGTTCCTGAAATAAATACCTGTCGGCGGTCGCCATAATCTACATACGTGCCACGTTCAAAGCTTACTCCATATTCATAAGTTGGGTTCAGATGGGTAGGCGCATAGAGGAAATGAATCTGTTCCGGTTGCAGTCCTGCTACGGCGTAAGTATCCATTTGTACTAGTACTTTCGGGTCGGCATGCCGGCCGTCGATGCCTGTGCTGGAAATATAATGTGTTTTTTCTGTCAGGTTTTGGGTGACGAAAACTTCATTACGTGCTTTCACTACTCCGGCATAATTCACATCTACATTTTGCACGAAAAACCATGTACGGATACAATTGTCTGCCAGTTTACAACCTTGTTCCATGAGTTGCATCACATAGTCGTTCAATAATAGACGGGTCTGGTATTCCGAATTGGCGGCACGATTGAATGCACTACCGCCCCAGAAGTGGCGATAGGCACTGTGTTTCACCTCAAAAAGCCCGTTATGTAAGACTTGTGTCTGTACATCTGTCAACAGGTAAACCCATAAGGCAATTTTTGTTCCGTCCAGCGGGGGCTGTTCCACAATGGAAAGTGCGCAGTCCGAACCTTCGGTTGTCAATACCAGTAGTGTATCTGCCTGATTGGCAGCGTCACTAAGGAAATAACGTTTGAGGATGGCAACTGCTCCTTTCAATTCTTGGGTAAGTAAATAATCGTAGGTGTTTAATACTGCATTCAGCTGTTCTTCGTATGTATCTTCCGGTTTAGTAGAATGAATGATAATATGATACTCTGAAGCTTCTCCTCCTGCATTATATTTAAAAATCTCTGTTAGCGTCTTTTCAGACTGAATATTCTGTTGTTTTTTGTTGTTCATATCAGTTGGGTAAATAACTATTTATTCTTGCGCACCGTTATTGATCCAGTCGTCAATAAGGGTCAAAATCGGGGATGATACTATTTCTTTTGAGTGATCGTATCCCCAGGTTGAACTAATAGTGGTGTTCAATAATGTGTGCAATACGCTTTCTTGCGCACTGCCCGGCTTGACGAGTAACATGCCATCTACTTTCTTCGACGGGCGGTTGACCAGTGCCTCGTAACTTTTGCCTTCTGTCAGATACAGGTTGGCTGCTGCCGAACTACCTCCACCATGACAGTGTGCGCATGTCGTATTAAATACTTTTTCTTGAATGCCATGGTACATACCTACATTTACAGTTCCCACATCCATAAGGATGGTGTCGTCAACTGCTGTAAGGTCGTCCATTGACTGAAAACTGATAACTCGTTTTCTCAATTTATTAATAACGCACAATTCAATAGTGGTTACTTTATCACTGACTCCTGTCATCGTAACCTGGATCTCATCATCTTCGACCGCCGGAATTGTTTTGGTGACAACGGCATACTCGCTCTCATCACTGAAGCCTGCCACTACAACACTATAACCATCGGGCCATTTACTGATACCATTGATCTTACCGCTCATCTTCAGCGTGCGTCCTTCTTCTGATAGGGTCTCTGTCTTTTCGTAAATACGTCCGTCATCGCATGATGTGATGTATGCCAATAACAGTAGACAACCCCCGAAAAGAATGTATTTTTTCATAAACAAATCCTTTCTTGTGCTATTTAGAATGTATACTGAAGTAGAATACTGGCCGAATGTACTGCCAAACCTAAATCGTCGTTATCCCGATCAAGTTGGGTATCATGACCTTTACGGGCAATATACTGGTACATCGCTTGTAACTTCAGATTACAGTTCTTGAAAAAATAGTTCATACCCACGGCTGGCATATTTAGAAAACCATTGGTGTCCATTCCGTTACGATTGAAGAAATCATAGCGTGCAGCTGCTTGCAGACGGGGGGCAACGAAGTAACCACCTTGTACATAGCCGCCCAGGTAATTATATGACTCGGAAATCTTTTGTCTTTTTGTGAAGCCAACATTCATATAATAGACTTCAGCACCGAGGTAAAGTTTGTTCTTTAGCATTGCAAACTCCAATCCGGCACGATAATCATTGGTACTTTCATTTTCACTTTCTACATTGATAGAGGTAGAAATACCAAACATGATTTTGTCTTCATTCAGCCTGTTCGGATTTCCCTGTGTAGCGGGCATCACTCCTTTAGGCATATAGGTGAAACGTCCGGCGTACAGTAAAGACGGAATGTGCCAGTCATCACTAAATGTTTTTGTTGCTGTATTTACCGCTGCACCCGTACCGTTGAATAAACCGATTTCATACCCGAATTTATCAGCTACCAAACCGTGAATCTCTACACCTAAATCGAATCCGGTGCCAATATTGGGTGTTACCGCATTCAAAGAATAGGGGAGGATAACGGGAGCAGTCAGTGATACTGGCAAACTAGGTAACAATGTTTCTCCCAGTGTTGTCAGGTAGGCATGTGAAAACGGAGTTTTGAATTTACCGACCCGGATGGCAAACTGCTTTTTCAGTTGAACATCAAACCAGGCTTGTTGAAGTAATGCGCCTCCGCTGGCTGCCGCATTTATGGAAAGGTTGAAAGATACTTTATCGAAAGCCTTTCCGGTAAATCCGAGTACGGCGTAAGGAACTGAAAATCCGGAGTTGGCTATGTTATCTTGATTGTATGCTTTATCCAGTCCTTCATCGTCGTACCAATTGAAGTTTGCACTGGTCTGTACGAGCAGATAGGGTTTGAATACAAAATCTCCTTTCTTGGTTTCGATAGTGAATCCTTCTCTTCCAGCTAATGATACTACACCATTTTCTGTATCTTCTTCATGTTGTGCCATAGCGGCCAAAGGCATTATGGCAGTCAGCATGGCAATGATTATAAATCTCTTCATAATTACTTTATATATACTACTTTTAGTTTAAAGTGAATTTAAAAATGCAATCAGCGCATCCCGGTCTTCCTTACTCATATTCTTAAATAAGTTCTTTGATGCTTCTCCTTCTCCGCCATGCCACATGATGGCTTCTGTCAGATTGCGGGCACGTCCGTCATGCAAGAAATAAGTATGTCCGTTGACCTTTTCTTGTAAGCCGATTCCCCAAAGAGGGGTAGTACGCCATTCGTTTCCACGTGCCAGCCCGCTTACATAGTTGTCGTTCAGTCCGACTCCCATAATTTCAGAACCCATATCATGTAATAGATAATCAGAATAAGGGTGAATCGTTTGACCGCCTAACCACGGGAGTTGAGTATTATTTAATAAAACACTACCACGTGTTTTAGTGTGTAAAGTGGTCACATGACAGAGATGACATTTGGCTTTATAGAAGTTCTGTTCCCCTTTGATTACTTGCGGATCGTTTACATTACGCCGGGCGGGAACACCAAGACTTTGCATATAGAGATCTACGTTTTCCATCTCTTCTGTGCTGACATCCAGTTGGTCGTAAGAAAGCCCCATCATGCTGCCTTGGTTTACTTGTATTTGTCCTTCACAGATTTCTTCCGGATAGCGGCTGTTGGTAACGCCCATATCACTGGAGAATCCCAATTCTACAGTTAAATCGGCATGTTGAGCTTTGTTGCCGGACAATCCCAGACTTCTCACTCCGCGTTCGGTAATGTAATTACATCGTCCGCTGATTCCATATTCGGGATAATTACTTTTTGCTGCAAGTGCTTCAATTTCAACAGGATCTAGTGCCATCATTTGCCCCATGCCTACATGGCGTAATGGAATACGTACGGTACAAAACAAATCTTCCGGTTTGATTTCTTCGGCATACCATTCGGATATAGTATAATTAGGTTTGCAAAGTGTGTAGGCTTCTCCATCAGGGAAAGAAAATGTCTCGTAAGTGTATTCCACAGACAGTTTGCCTTCCGGTTGTACTCCATAGATTGCCTGGTCATGAAGCACACGTCCATAATCTTGAAAGAAAGCTCCGTTTTTACGGGATATGTAGACTAACATGGAAGAGAATCCATAGCTGCCCGATCCACCCTCTGTCCATAAAGAGGGTTTGGTACGTCCCGCATTCCGGTGGCAACTGCCGCACGAATAACCGGCATAAACGGGGCCAAGTCCACCGCCATGACCGTTGTTGCTTGTACGTACATCGTCATATAGCCTGTCGCCTCGGGTGAAACGTACATCGTATGCTCCTGTTATCCAATCTGCAGGCGTGTCATAAGCAACAGACGAATTCAAGAAAATAGTTGATGTTCCGGCTGATAGAGCATAGCCCTCCGGAATCTCGATATCCAATATGTCAATTCCGTCATCATCACAGGCAGAGCATGCCAACAGGCAAAAGAAAGAGAATGAATATTTTAGAAAGTGATTCATTGTTTATTGACTTTGTTTCAATAATATGTTTTAAACATACCAAAGAAGTAAAGGTGGATCATTGAATTCCAACCTTTACTTCTCAATAATATCTTAGCTAAGATAAAGCTTTATTGTACTTTACGTGGTTCACCGTTTTTGTAGAGAAGGAATTCCAATGTGTGGAAACCGCGTACATTTTGTGCCGATTCGACAGCAGCTTCATCATCACCTTCACTCCATTCGAGATCACTCCAACTTTGAGAATTCAGTATTTGTACAATAGCATTCTGATCCAAAGGCCAGCTGTCCATGTTAGGATCAAGTCCCATTTCGTCTACCGGACCGAATAAGAAAGCTTCGCTCTTTTCCCATGGTTCACGAGCAGTGATCCAAGCATCACAAGCTGTTTCAAAAGCACTATTTGACGGATTGTCTGCAAGGGCTATTACTGCATTGTAGAGAGCGTCATTTTTTTCTTTCAAACTTTTGTAGGTAGGCACTACTACTGCATCTACATATTGTGTTACTACAGGATTAAGTACTGCGTCCGTATTGATATTGTTGCTATTATTTGCAATATAGGATTTTAAGTCATTCTTCAGTATACTTTCCAGCTCTGCACAAGCATCCATAGCTGCTACCGTTTCGTTACTGGGAATATGATTACGGAAAGGTTGCGGAATATCCTGAATGGCTTTTGCCGCTTTTTGGATAGCATTCTTTATCTTGGTATCTAATGATGAATTAGCACCGGCGATAACAGTAGATAAAGAATTGGCATTTATATTACCGTCTAAAGAACCGTAATATGCATTCCGGATGGAATAAATGTTATTGGTATAGTCATCACGAGAATGCCAGCTGTACCAGGATTCCACAGCATATAATGCTTCTTCAGTATTTCCGGCTTTATACAAGTTGTATGGGTCACCAATTTTGGCTGTACCGACTTCATTGGCAATTTCCGCGCATTTATCCACGATTTCTTCCACACAGCTCAAGGCGCTTGCGTAAGGAGAGCCACTATGAGCCTTGAACAGGGAAGCATAGCTTTCACCTCCTTTATAGCTTGAATTCCATGCGTTGTAGAGATTGGTTGCATCTGTTTTTAGAAGTGCTGCTACATTTCTCATGTAGTTATGCCAGCTTGATGCATTTTCAGGAGTGTAATCAATATTAGCAGGATCTACTGTTGGGTTGTCATCATCACTGCTGCAAGAAGTTGTTGTGAATGCTAATCCCAATATTAGGGCTGCGACATAAAAGAATTTTGTTTTCATCATATAAAAATTAAATAATTGATTATTTGTTATTTCTTAATAAACCATCCTATATAGGCAATTCCAATAGAAAATTCGTTTTCACTGTTGTATGACTTTGATACGCCAAAAACTTTATTTGTACCAATCTGGCGGGTTGCATAGTCTGCTTTTATCACTAAGTTTGGCAAAGCGTACCAATTTAATCCCGCTGTCCACATACTTACTTGGCAACGTTTTTCCATCGTTTGCCCTTTTTCCCCTTTCTCTTGTGGGTTGTAGTATTCATAGCGGGCAAATGGATAGATTACCGGAATCTTTTTATTGCCTCCGAAGACCGAGCGGATATTAATGCCGGCTTCTGCTGCATAACTTACGGCATTCTTCGCTACCGGAGCCAGACGGCTGTAAGGCGATTTATTGGATAATTTGACATTTGCCTGACTTACTCCTAATGAATTTCCCAAGTTTCCATATAAGATATTACCGCGTGCCGTTACATATTTATTGCGATACTGTGCATCTGCGGTGAAGATTCTTATCGGAATTTTTCCATAGCTTGCATAAGTCTGTTCTTTATCAGAGTTGGCTCCTGCATCTGCACAATAATAAAATGATGCACCTACACGTAAATTGGGAACTCCTTTATAATCTAAACGAAATACATACGCGGGAGAAGTGAAGTTGTCTTCCTCAAAGATTCCCTGTTTGCCACTACCTACCCATGTGTTACGACCGAATCCATTAGGATTCAGGCCTGCTACCACCATAGCTTGATAATCGAAGCTTGCATACCCTTTTCCGAAAGAACCAAAGATTTCCAGACCATTTTCATGCCAGGTAGAAGGCAAAAGGCTTGTTTCACCTTCCGGACGTGAAGTTCCGAAGAAATTGATCGGTTCATGGTGTGCGTTAGTCAATCCTACCGGAACAATAATATGTCCGGCACGTACATTGAGGGAGCGGTGAATTAAACGTGTGATGTGAAATTGTTCGATAGCTACTTCACCTCCTTTTTCAACTTCTGTTTCGTATTCACCGTTTTCGGTGTTTTCTAATTCGAAAGCTGTACCTGTTCCACCAGATTCGAACTCAATCTCTGCACCGAGTATCCATTTGGAATTGAACTTATAATCAAAAGCTAAAACGAAACGGGGAATTGAAATGGTATTCCTGTTTTTCTTTGGATTACCATCGTTTCCTCCATAGAAACGGTTGATGCCATAATCTTTAAAATTAGCGACCATTTCACCGTATCCTCCAAAACGGAATTTTGTATATTCTTCTATAGAAGAAGAATTACTACTTTTGGAAATTTCTTTTGTCTCCTGTGCTGGAATTGTAAGAGAAGGTAGGAGACTAAGAATAACGATTGCTGTTATTTTTCTCATCTTTTTAATAATTTTATCGGCTGCAAAGTTAGATGAGGTTAAAAAATGTGGCAATACCTAATATTAGGCATAGTTGTTTCTTAAATTCAGTATATGTAGGTAATTTTAATCTAAAGAGTAAAAAAAATATAGTAGTAGATAAAATAAAACAGACAAAGGTGTATTTCAGTATGATAATTTTTACTGATATACACCTTTGTCTGTTGTTAGTGTGTAGAGTTGTCTTTATTATTTCATAGTGTCACCGATTTTGTTTGTAATTGAGCGAATCGTTTCTTCTACAACCAGTTTCCTTGAGTATATCTACCATCAGGAAACTACCTTTTCAGAAACGATTCAACTCAGACAAACTACATACAAACAAAGCTAAACTTATGCTAAGGTTATCGCTTAAACTGCCATCTTTATACCTTCTTTTTTACTGCAATATCGTTTGCATTGCTGGCAAAGGTCATATCCCAGCATAGCTCCTAAAATAAAATCTTCTTCGGCAGTCAGTTGGTTTAAAGGACGGATGATGATGTGCCGCATGGCTTCCATACATTCTGCCTTTCCAAAAAACAGGTTAATTTTATTGGTACCTACTTCCTGTATCATATAACTGATCTTTTGATTTTTCAATCGGCGGATGGCAAATTCTTCGTGCTCTTTACTCATTGTGTAAAGTACCATGTTGCGTACGCCTTTCTTAAACTCATAAATATGATTAAGAAAAATTCGGATTTCGCCGGGGATGATTCTTTCAGTTGCCATGATGCAAAGTATTCTTTTTATGTTAAGGTAAAATTAGCTAATTTCTTGTTTCACTTGTTCAGCCCATGCGCTGATACGTTCGTCTGTTTTGCTATCTTCGTTGACTTCGTCAAGTGGAAGACCTACAAACTTACCGTCTACGACGGCAATGGAGGAATCGAAGGTATAGCCTGCAGTATCTGTTGCTCCACAGAATTTGCAGTGGGTATCTTTCAGATCTTCATAGAGAATACCTATTGCGTCACAGAATGTGTCGCTATACGAGTCAGAGTCGCCGCAACCGAACAGGGCTACAGATTTGTGGGATAAATCACACTTCTTTAAAACTTTTACTCCATCGTACCAGTCGTCTTGAAGTTCGCCTGCTCCCCATGTGGAAGAGCCGAGCACCAATACGTCATATTCATTGACTAATGCCTCTGTTAGCTTGGATACATCAAATACATCTGCCGATGGTACATCTAATTTCTCTGCAATTCGACGGGCAAGGTCTTCTGTTGTTCCGGTTGTGGAACCATAAAATACACCAATTTTATTCATCTTTGATTCGTTTTTAAAAGTAACGCTGCAAAGATAGAGGGTCTTAAAGAAATAGGAAATCCCCATTTATAATGGAAGATTTGTCTCCTTCTCATTATAAATGGGGATGTATGGAATAAAAACTGTCGATATTTTTAATGGTGGAACAAGCGGATGCCTGTAAATGCCATTGCCATATTGTATTTGTCGCAAGTTCCAATCACATGATCATCGCGTACTGATCCACCCGGTTGTGCAATATAGCTGACGCCACTCTTGTGTGCGCGTTCTATATTATCTCCGAATGGGAAGAATGCATCCGATCCTAAAGCTACGCCTGTCATCGTATCCAGCCATGCCCGTTTTTCTTCGCGTGTCAGTATTTCCGGCTTTTCAGTGAAGAACTGTTGCCAGATGCCGTCAATCAGTACATCGTCATAATCCTCCGAGATGTAAACGTCAATCGTATTGTCACGGTCTGCACGACGGATTTTCTCAATCCATGGCAGGTTCATTACTTTCGGGTGTTGGCGTAAATACCAGATATCTGCTTTATTTCCTGCCAGACGCGTACAGTGAATACGTGACTGTTGGCCTGCGCCAATACCGATTGCCTGTCCGTCTTTGGCATAACATACAGAATTGGATTGTGTATATTTTAAAGTGATTAAGGCAATGATTAAGTCGCGTTTTGCATCAGCCGGGATTTCCTTGTTCTGCGTAGGCATCTCTTTCAAAAGACTTTCATCGATCTTCAATTCGTTTCTTCCTTGTTCGAAAGTTACTCCGAATACATCTTTATGTTCGATAGGAGCCGGGCGGTATGCAGGATTTATCTTTATTACATTATAGGTTCCTTTTCTTTTATTCTTTAGAATCTCCAACGCTTCGGGAGTATAGTCAGGAGCAATGACGCCATCGGATACTTCACGGTTGATGATGCGTGCTGTTTCTTCGTCACAAGTGTCGGACAATGCGATAAAGTCTCCGTAAGACGACATACGGTCTGCTCCACGTGCACGGGCGTATGCTGTAGCCAATGGAGATAGTTTCATGTCATCGACAAAATAAATCTTCTTCAGCGTGTCGCTCATTTCTACCGCAACAGCAGCACCTGCAGGGCTGACATGTTTAAAAGAAGCGGCAGCCGGCAGTCCGGTAGCTTCTTTCAGTTCTTTTACAAGTTGCCAACTGTTGAATGCATCCAATAGATTGATATAACCGGGACGTCCATTCAATACTTCGATGGGGAGTTCGCCTTCTTTCATGAAGATACGGGCAGGCTTTTGATTAGGGTTGCAGCCGTATTTCAGTTCGAGTTCGTTTGCCATTTTATTAATTACAAATTACGAGTTACTAATTACAAATTGATAGCGACAAAATTACTAAAAAAAGACTAGCTTGCCTAAAGTTACGCTACAAAATAGTAGCATATAATTAGTATTTGGCTATTTCCGGCGAATTAAAATACCTATAAATGATGATTGCATTTCAGCAAAATATTCCGTTCCTTTGCAGTCTCTAATATAAATAGGTATGATGGATAATTTACAAAAATATAAGCCAACTGATAAGATGATCGATCTCATCAGCGATAATTATTCTTTGTTGCAAGTGATGAGTCGTTTTGGGCTTTCGTTGGGGTTCGGTGACAAGACAGTCAAAGAGGTTTGTGAACTGAATGGAGTAGACTGCCGGACCTTTCTGATTGTAGTCAACTTTATGGCTGAAGGCTTTTCCCGGCTCGATGGAGATAAAGATTATATTTCCATACCTGCATTGATTGATTATTTGCGGCAGGCACATATTTATTTTCTGGATTTTTCTCTTCCCGCTATCCGTCGTAAACTGATCGAGGCAATCGACTGTTCGCAAGACGATGTTGCTTTTCTCATCCTTAAGTTTTTCGATGAATATACGCGAGAAGTGCGTAAGCACATGGACTATGAGGAGAAAACCGTATTTAAGTATGTCGATTCGTTGATTAAAGGAGTTGCTCCCAAAAACTATCAGATCAGTACATTTTCCAAGCATCACGATCAGGTAGGGGAGAAATTGACTGAACTGAAAAATATCATTATTAAATATTGCCCCGCCAAAGCAAATGAGAATCTTCTGAACGCGGCTCTTTTCGATATATATGCTTGCGAAGCCGGACTGGAATCTCATTGCAAGGTTGAGGACTATATTTTTGTTCCTGCTATTCTGAATTTGGAAAGGAGGATTAGGGAAAATGAAAAATAACGAAGTAGTTCGAATAGCTATTGCAGAGACCTCTGTAATTATTCGTGGTGGGTTGACTGCTGCATTGAAGCGTCTTTCTAACGTAAAAGTACAACCAATAGAATTACTGTCTGTTGAAGCTTTGCACGATTGCGTCCGAACACAATGTCCCGAGATGTTGATTGTCAATCCTACTTTTGGTGATTACTTTGATGTAGCTAAGTTTCGAGAAGAAATATCCGGTAAAAGAATACGTTTAATAGCGTTGGTTACTTCTTTCGTAGATGCTTCATTATTGGGTAAGTATGATGAGTCTATTTCGATATTCGATGATTTGGAAACTCTTTCTAAGAAAATTGCAGGTTTATTGAATGTGGTTTCCGAAGAAGAAGAGATGGATAATCAGGATACGCTTAGCCAGCGGGAAAAAGAAATCGTCATCTGTGTGGTGAAGGGAATGACAAATAAGGAAATAGCGGAAAAGCTTTTTTTGTCGATTCATACGGTGATTACACACCGAAGAAATATTAGCAAAAAATTGCAAATACATAGTGCTGCCGGTTTGACTATCTATGCTATTGTAAATAAGCTGGTTGCATTGAGCGATGTGAAAGATTTATAGCCTGCGGAAGTGTTATAAAATATAAAACCGTTTGCGCACACGAAAAAGATTCGTACCTTTGCAAAGCAGTTGAGAAATTGCTGTTAGTTTATAAGGTAAAAGAAAATATTAAATAAGGTATTAGATTAGACAGTTTAAGGTATTAAAAGTTTTTTAGTTTAGTTCAATAGGATAAGTTTTTAGTAGAAGGTAAAAGGATAACAATAGGTAAGACGTTTTTAGGTAAAAAGAAGATTAGTTTTCAGGAAATTTGAGGTACTATGGAAAAGCCTTTAGGCTTTTCTGATGCAGTGGCGAGTGGTTCTATAAAAAGAATTAGCTCGTTTTTTATTTATATGGGATTTAAGTCTGTGGATTGGATTAAGGTAATAAAAAACAAAATCCCGACGAAATCGCTTCGGCGGGACTCTATTTCATTTTTTACTTAAATGTGGCTACGTAATAAAATTATGACTAATTAATTCAATTCTGATACTGCAAAGATAATGCGTTTCAGAATGTGTCACAATCACCTTTATGAGGTATATTCTGTAGCTATTCTCACTATTTATGGTTAGTAGCAGGTGTTTTCTCTACTTTTTTCCACTCTTTAGTCTCGAAATCGTATGTTTTTATGATTCTTGCAGGGCATCCGGCACATATTGAATAGGGTGGGACGGAATGACTGACTACACTTCCGGCAGCCACTACGCAATGTTTCCCTAAAGTTACTCCCGGTAGAATGACCGAATTGGCACCTACCCATACATCATCTTCGATGACAACAGGCAGGGTGCTGACACCTTGTTCGTCAATCATCTTTTCTGCATCCTGATAATTATGGTTGAGTCCTGTGACCGTTACATTCTGTGCCAGGTTGACATGATTGCCAATATTAACCGGACCTATGATTGTGTTTCTCAATCCGATGCGTGTATAATCTCCGATTGTCAAGTCGCCAACTGCATTATTCAGACAGGAGAAGTCTTCGACAACAGAATATTTACCCAAAGAGAATCGGTTGAAAGGAGGGAGGTCTTTGCGTACACTCCGATAGATGACAGCACCCTTTCCGCGTTTCAGGTATATGAAATCGAAGAGCCGTATCCACCAATTAGGGCGAGTTTTAACGGGATGCATGATAAAACGATGTACAGCCTGTTTTAAGCCGGGGTTTTCTTTAATTCGCTGTTTAAGTGTTTTCTTCTCCATATTGAATGTTTTTTCTTCTTTTTGTCCTCTACCAGATAATCAGGAATTGCCAGGCTATAAGTGATTAATAGACCGAAGAGTGCAATCCACCATCCGAATGATAAGGTCCAATTATATATGGTAATCAACGAAGCCCAGATACTTACGAAGATACATAATTTAAGCGGAGAAGGCGTTAATTGTTGTACGATCCGGTTGCAGAAACTCCAGTTTCCTTCAAATATGGAAGGGAGTAAGTAGGAAGTTGTTTTCCGGATACGTTTACGGTAAGGACAGACGGGTGCGGACTGGCAATAAACAATCACATCCGGCAAGTAGTCAATGTATATATTCTGTCGGAATAATTTTCGTTCGATATTAGTCTTAGAACTTTTCATGTTCTTTTGCAGCCATTTTAGGTCGATTGCCATATTAGTCCCCAATAAATTGGATGACAGTCCGAATTGTGTATTGCCGGCTCTACAGAGGCTGTTTTTTATTTCCTCACGTATGGCCCGGAAGTGATTACGGATGCCTTTGCGGTTTTCTACTATCGTATGTAGTTGGATGGCTTGTACACCGGCATCATAGGCATTATATATCTTATTCAGGAATTGTGGAGATAAAGCGCATGCTGTATTGGACAGGAAGAGAACCAGGTCGTATCGTTCCTGGTCTAAACTGTTGATTGTCTGATGTAGATCGCTGTATGTGATAAACTCGTACGCTTCTTCTTTATACATATCCGGAAGAATACTTCCCTCCGGAACGAGAATGGCGCAACCATATTCCTTTTGAGCCTTCGGGTAGGTGATATGTTTGAAATGTGAGGCTATGGCCATCACAAATAGGTATAGGAGCAAAAGCCCTGTACAGAAGAATACCAGATCATCTATTATGTAGATATAAGAGTCTATCATCTGGAAGGAGATTATACGTTCTCTTTTTGAATGAATGCAGTAACTGTTTTCAGAATAATCTTTATATCCAACCAGAAAGAGAATGTCTTTGCATAGGTGATATCCAATTGCTTGCGTTCTTCAGCAGAAAGTTTACCGGCTTCGCCTCTTTTCTCTACCTGCCATAAACCGGTCAATCCGGCCGGACCCATGAAACGGTCGATGTGTTCATCGCTTGTCAGCAACTCGGCTTCATAGAGTGGGAGAGGGCGGTTGCCTACTATTGACATATCCCCTTTTAAAATATTAATAAGCTGGGGTAACTCGTCAATACTATATTTACGTATAATACGTCCAATCTTAGTTATTCGAGGGTCATTTTCCAGCTTAACGAAAGCATTGCTTTTTTCCTTGGACTTCTTGTTAATGTAGTCTTCTTCGGAGATTACGAAATCGTCAGATATCAAGAGGATTTCTTCTTCATCGATTTCTTCATTCACTTCCGCTTCCGGTTCTTCTCCCCAAATATCCTCATCTTCCTGCTGATATTGGTTAAGGGCATTGAAATCCTTTAAATGCTTGTCTGCATCAGTATACATCGAACGGAATTTAAGGAAGTCGAATATCTGATAATTACTCCCTACGCGCTTGGATTTGTAGATAATAGGACCCTTACTTTCTATCCGGATAGCTAGTGCAGTAAATATTAAGAGAGGAGAAAGACATAATATCGCCATTCCTGAAAAGAAAATATCAAAAGTTCTTTTCCATAAAGGCAGGCGGAAAGCATTTATATTTTGTGCTTTAAGTTGAAGTGCCTTTATTTTCTGATCTTTTCTTCGTTTAAGGAAAGTTGATAAATCTTTTAAAGCCTCCTGGCTTGTTTCATATTTTATCGTATTGTTGATACCGGCTTTAAGATATTCGGATGCTTCTTCCTTAGATAAGGAGTCGATAACGAGTACCATATAAAGCCCTGGATACTTTTTACGCATGTATTGGATATCTGCAATATCTTTGGATATGTTCACTTGTTCGAAAAATAGAGCTGCGTCATATTTTTCGCGTATTTTCTCCAATACTTTGACAGCTTTGCTACAATTGGGTGCAGCATAGAATACCCCAATACTTAGTCGGGAGAGTAGTTCTATTGTTTTGCTATCTCTGCCTATATAAACAAAATATTGCATGTGTAGAAGACCCGGTATTAGTCAATAATCTTTTTGATTCGGATTTTGAGTTCCAAAGGGTTGAATGGTTTCAGGATATAGTCTTCTGCTCCCTCTTCCAATAGTCTGATTCTTTCCGTTGTACTTTCCTCACTGGATAACATAACGATAGGAATTGACTTGAATAATTCATTGTTCTTCATGTATCTTAAGAATTCATCCCCCATCATGAGAGGCATACGAATGTCTGAAATAATGAGGTCAGGTACATTGCCTTCATTAAGCCATTCTATTGCTTTGATGGGATCTTCCAAATAGGTAAAATCATACTCTTTTCCTAGATACACACCGGCCACTTTTCCGATTGTCGATTTATCGTCGACTAGTAATATTTTTTTCTTCATACGAATAGACCTTTCTATCGCTTGCTTTGTTATTTGATTTATAGATTAAGATTGTTGTCACATAATATTTGTGATACACTGCAAATATAGATATTATTTTAGAATAATCCCCAATCTGGAGAGTAAAATTCGTGATATATCTTTTTTTTCTATTAATTGCGACTTACAGCATCTTAATGAAAAAACACGGATTCCAGTTTTTGTGGAATCCGTGTTAAAGATTAATTGTTAGGCTTATTTATATACTCTTGATGAATCAAAAGTTTTCCACCATTCTTCATTCTTAGTACCGCCACTGGTCACCCAACTTTCGAATAACGAGTAAGCTGATTTGATATTCACATATTCCAAAGGCCATTTGAAGTCTGTCGGAACCATGATTCCCCATGCCAGGTTATCTTTGCTGATGTAATATCTCTTGCGGGAAGTAGAACTATCGTCGTTGTTTCCTCCGAACAAGTCTGTATTTGCCAACTTAGTTGGTTGATAACCGACAATATGAATCTCCTTACGCTGGTTTCTGTTTCCTTCTACGAAAATGAAAACATTCAGTTTATTGATATTAAGCTCATCCACAGAGATAGGATTGCTGAACTTTATAGTGAAACTGATATTTTTAGGACTCGTATTGGCAGAGTGACCTGCAATCGTATTGATCTGTTCGTAACGGTCTCTTCCCAATGCTTTGTGAGCATCGTCAAATAATGGAATAACCGCATAGTCTTGTCCGTTCTCAATCAGATTACTATTCACATTGAAACCTTTAAAAAGAGAGTTATCACTGAATACCACCGGCTGTGTGATAGCACTGGCAGGAACACCGTCCAGCATGATAGCAGCTCCGATGCTCTTGGTAGCTCCGGCAGCCGATAAATCAAGACTTAACGTGAATTCTTCTGCCTTATTGCTCTTATTGATGGAGATCTTTCTTTCCTTGATAATCAGAACAAGGTCGTTCATATCGTAATCTCCATATAAAGGCCATTGGTCTTCAAACAGATAAGCATAATTGCGATTATCATCCATGATGATCGGGAACTTAGGATCTTCAGGATCTCCTCCTTCATTTCCGTTATTCTTTTTACCCGTGCAGACTTCTATCGTAACTTTGGATTCTCCCATTTTAGTAAAGTATGCACCATTTTGCACGTAGAAGTTGTTCCAATATGGGCTTTTTTCAACATGATTATCGCATTCAATGACTAAATTACCATCATACGTGAAACCTTGTCCGGTTATAACCGGAGATTTTATCATGGAAGTATTTTCGCCTTTTCCATAAAACTTAGCATGACCGGTGTTCATATAAATACTTACAGTTGCGTCCAGCATAGAACCATTGCTTAAGTTTACTGTTCCATTGACAAACTCCATCTTAGGAGCTTTTAGGTATCCTTGAGTAAAGTTAAACGTCGCTCCGTTGGCATAGAAAGAAGTAGTTGCTTCCATGCTACAAGCGTTGTTGACAGTCGTGTTGGTGAGACTGATGGTTGTAAACTTCATGATGTTGTTGTTGGTAGCAACAGCGTCGGAATTTGCAATTAATTTCTCTCCATAAATCTCTCCGTTATTTTCCAATGAGAAGTTGGACGGCAGATTTAATTCGCCTTTTAACTCAATCTTATTGTCATTCACAATTTTTGTGTTAGAATTGATTGAGATATCCTTGCTTGTTATGGTTCCTTCATTGTAGAGTGTTGCGCCGGAGTGTAGCGTCATTTTGTTTGCAACAGTTAGTGTACCCCAATTTCTAAATGCGGCAGGTGCTCCATTGGTGAATGATACATCGTCTGCATTTACTTCTCCTGTTTCCATGATAGTCAGCATGGAGTTTCTTATGAACGTCATGGTTCCTGATGCTTTAATCTTTGCATTGTTCATCACAATGATTTCAATTCCGTTTTGGAATTGGAAAGTTGCAGGAATAGTCCATTGGGCATCTACATAAACTCTGGTTGCGATATCACCGTCATATCCGTCAAATTTGAATGTACCGTTATAGTCAGAGGTGATTTTGTAATTAGCATTACGCAGCAAAGTCGTTCCGGTCATTTCTGTAACTTCCTTAGCATCGGCTGGTATGGAAGAGTAATCAGGTTTTTCAAAAGCAAGACTTCTTGTAGCAACGCCACGACTCATTAACGCTCTATTCTGTGCTGCAGATTCTGCATAATAGAGTTTACAGGTAATATTATCGCTGTTTTCGGGTACATCGAACTGATATACCTGTTCACGTCCTTTGGGGTCGGTTTGTTTCACATAAATGCCCTTTTGAGTTGGGAGCAGACTGACAGCAGCTGTAAATTTAAAGTTGTTTTCTTTATTAGCTGTCCTTGCAGCGAGCACGGAAGCGCTTTCATTAGTCAAAGGATCTTCTGCATATATTTCAACTAAATAAGCAAATAGTCCTCCTTCTTCATCTTTCACTTCGACCGAGACATTTTTAGTGGTTATCATGTCCCAATCGATATCATTAGGAGCAGCAAAGCCGTCTCCCATCGGGTTAGGTGTTTCGTAAGACGGATCATAGAGATCCTTTCCAGAGTCCACACAACTAAACATAGTACCTGCCATTGCTATTGCAATGATGGGTACAAATTGAACTGTTTTCTTCATCATAATGTATTATTGCTTGATTGTTTGTAACCAAATCCATCACAAAAATAACTGCATATCTTTTATTGGAAATGTTTTTTCTGTTATTTTATAGAGTGAAAACAACTATACTTCCGTTTTGGTTCTTCTTTGGCTCTTTTAGGTTTGATTCGGCCTTGATGATGAAGAAGAGAAAACCCCTGATTTTCACTTTTATACAACTGTTTAAAACGAAAATCAGGGGGTTACAATAGATGGATTTAACTTAAGACTTGGTGATTTCTCCTATTAAACAGGAGTTCATTTTATATCGGATATCCTTGTTGGGTAATCCATGTCCCAATAAAAACATGAGCTTTGTTATGGCACATTCGGGGGTACTGTCATATCCACTGATTACAC
The DNA here is from genome assembly GCF_003439055.1 of Bacteroides sp. OM05-10AA. Lineage (NCBI taxonomy): Bacteria > Pseudomonadati > Bacteroidota > Bacteroidia > Bacteroidales > Bacteroidaceae > Bacteroides > Bacteroides sp. OM05-10AA. Next base: position 34,269 of record NZ_QSUR01000022.1, on the reverse strand, counting down.
CTGCTTCCAGAAGATGCATTCCTGTTTCGTAACGTCCCATTTCTACTGCTCCGGAGGCACATTGTGTAATGTTGACAATGATAATTCCACGATCGGTAGCTTCCTTTAGTTGGCGGATGAACCATTCTTTTTGCGGAGCATTTCCCGAACCGAAGGTTTTCATGACAACCGCTTTCAATCCCGGAACATGAAGCAGAGAAGTCACGATACTCTCTTGAATGCCCGGAAAAAGTGTTAGAATAACCACATTGGTGTCAAACAGGTAATGCGGCTTTAACGGTTTTGTCGGGTCTGGTTTCCGAATGAGATTAGGCTCATATTTAATGTGGATACCTACCCGTGCCAATGGCGGATAATTGAAAGAGCGGAAAGCATTGAAATTCTCCGCATTGATTTTGGTGGTACGGTTACCACGCATCAAATGATTCTCAAAGAAAATACAAACCTCCGGAACAATGGCCGTACCATCCGGATTTTTAGCTGCTGCAATTTCGATGGCTGTGATGAGGTTTTCCTTTCCGTCTGTGCGCAAAGTCCCGATCGGGAGCTGGGAACCTGTGAGGATGACAGGTTTGCTTAGATTTTCGAGCATGAAACTTAGTGCAGAGGCAGTGTAAGCCATTGTGTCTGTTCCGTGAAGGATGACGAAACCATCGAAATAATCATAATTGTAATTGATGATCTTTACCAGTTTTGCCCAGTAGGCAGGTTCCATGTCTGAAGAGTCGAGAGGGGGATCGAATTGGTAGGAGGAAATGCGGTAGTTGAATCTTTTCAGTTCGGGGACGTGCTTAAGCAAATGATCGAAGTTGAAATTTTCTAAGGCACCTGTTTCCGGATTCTCTATCATTCCGATAGTCCCACCCGTGTAAATTAACAAAACGGAAGGAGTTTCTGCTCTCATAATTGTTGAATTACTGTTAAAACATTGGCAAAGATACGGATTAAATGCGAATAATGAGTGGTAAACGACGAATTATATAAAGTTGGAAGGACAAGGCTATAAAAAATATCTATGTTGCATTTTTGCGATATGTAGTATGAAAAAATGTCCTCATCTTTGGGGCAGGTTGGACGAAGTGTCCGGCTTTAAATAAAAAACGAAAGAGAAAATGAAAAATGACCGGTATTTTCCGTTAGAAATCTGTTTTTGGGCAGACGACAATTTGAGCGTCATGATGTATCAGATAGGGGGAGTGCAACTTGTAGGGATTTATGTGTTGTTGCTGTATCTGTGTGCAAAGAATGACTACAGCAAATCAGTGGTTAATAGTATGCAAAAAACAGTGGGAAAAAGTGCAGTGGAAAAAACCTCTGAAACGCCGATGGATAAAGGGCGAAAACCGAATGAAACCCAAGAGAGTAGAGTAGAAGAGAAGAGAAATATTACTACTGTTGTAAACAACAGCAGCAATATTGGCGAGGAAAGGAAGACTGCTGCTGTTGTTGTTCGGACTTCGGATTCGGTGAATGACAGGGGCAATGAGATTGTAAGCCCACGCCTCGATCCTGTTCAGTCCACGTCTTGTTTTTGTTCAGCTCACGGCTCGTCTCTGCTCGTCCCACGGGTGAAGTACGGCCTCCCCACGGCTTGCAGAAATAGCCCCACGGTTTGCGGAAATAGCCCTGCGGCCTGCGGAGATTTTCATCCGAGGCTCTTACTTCAGGGCTTCTTTCAGTCTGGTAATCGCCTTTTCCGGGTCTTTTTCTTCTTCGAGCAGAGTGACGAACTTACTGCCGATGATAGCTCCGGAAGCGTGTTCGCAAGCTGCTTGGAATGTTGCTTTATTGGAGATACCAAATCCCACCATCAACGGATTGTTCAGATGCATATCTTCAATCTTTTTGAAGTAAGCCCGTTTTTGTTCGTTGAAATCCTGTTGCGCTCCGGTGGTTGCTGCTGATGAAACCATATAAATAAATCCGTCGGTATGTGTATCTATCTCGCGTACCCGTTCTTCGCTGGTTTCCGGTGTGATGAGCATAATCACTCTGATGTTATAGCGTTCGGCAATGATACGATAATGTTCTTGGTAATCACGGAAAGGGAGATCAGGGATAATGACGCCGTCGATACCACATTCCACACATTTACGGCAGAAATTCTCAAATCCGAATTGCATGATGGGGTTTAAATATCCCATGAGCACAAGTGGAATTTTCACGTCCTTGCGAATATCCCGTAATTGTTCAAAAAGAAGTTTTAGAGACATACCGTTGCGTAATGCCTGCGTAGCGGCATTCTGAATAACAATGCCATCTGCCATCGGATCACTGAAAGGAATGCCGACTTCAATCATACTCACTCCGTGCTTTTCGAGCGTGCGGATTACATCAGCGGTACCATCCAAAGTAGGAGTACCGGCACAAAAATAAATAGAAAGTATGTCTTTCTTGTTGCTATTGAAAAGTTGATTAATTCTATTCATGACGTTGGAATTTTTAGATTATGATTTTAATTCGTTTAAAAATGTCCGGATACGCTCCGGATCCTTTTCTCCCGGTTTCAATTCAAAACGGCTGTTGAGATCGTATCCGGCAAGCCGGGGATGCTTGAACTCTTTCAGGGCATTGGCACTGTATGAGTTAATGCCTCCACTCAAAAGGAAGGGTACATGTCCATTGTACATATCCAGAATACTCCAGTCGAATTGATTTCCCGAACCACCATACTGTTCGCATTTGGTATCGAACAGAAAAAGATCACAGACTTTTTCGTAGTCATATACCTTTCTCAAATCTTTGGGACGGTCTACTGAAAAGGCCTTGATGATTTTCAATCCAGTGGAATGTAAGGACCGGCAGTATTCCGGCGATTCATTTCCGTGGAGCTGTACATAATTCAGTCCGAAACGATCAGCATACATGCTGATTGTCTGCTTGTCTTCGTTGACGAAAACTCCGACACGCCGGGCATGAATGGGCAAGTAAGCCGGAAGCTCGTAGACATATCGGGGAGATTTAGGATAGAAGATGAATCCCAGCATATCTATGCCTTCGATAGACTCTACGTCCTGTATGTTTTCAGCTTCACGCATACCGCATACTTTGATAATTTTTCCGTTAATCATAGGGCTGTCCGTTTTGAATAATTAGTTTATTGGATTGCTTGCAGGAAATTCTGTAAAGTTTCTCCCGGTTGCTGTGTTTTCATAAATGTTTCACCGATCAGGAATCCACGGAATCCGGCTGCCCGAAGTCGTTTTACTATTTCCGGATCGGAGATGCCGCTCTCGGATACCAATACAGCATCTTGGGGAAGCTGTCCGGCCAAGCGGAAAGAGTTTTCTACATCAGTGAAGAAAGTACCCAGATTACGATTGTTGATTCCTACCATATCTATTTTCTTGTCGATGTATATTAATTCCTCGGAGCTATGAATCTCCAGAAGAACTTCCAGACCTAGTTCATGAGCTTTTTCTGCAAGTTCATTACATTTCTCCGGTTCTAATGCAGCTGCGATAAGAAGTACGGCATCGGCACCGACAATTTTAGCTTGATAAAGCTGGTACTCGTCAATGATGAAGTCCTTCCTAAGAATGGGGATCTCTACCAAAGGGCGTGCAGTGCGGATATCCTTCAGACTTCCTCCGAAAAATTTCTCGTCGGTGAGGATGGAAAGGGCAGAGGCTCCTGCTGCTGCATAGGAGGGAACAATCTCTTCCGGACATGCTTCTTCCTTTATCCATCCTTTGGATGGAGACCGACGCTTGAATTCAGCGATAATCCCCGATGCAGAAGAGGCTAATGCCTGCTTCATAGAACGAGAGGTCGGAACTTCACTGATACCTTCCTGTAATTGCTCGATGGAGATAGCCTGCTTTTGCAGGTCAACTTCAAATCGTTTATTTGCTATAATCTCTGATAATATATCTTTCATTGATGTGGGATTATTAATTGTAAATGATGGATTTGCAAAAATAAAACATTAACTGTTCAATTCAATGAATTTTTTTAGGGTAGCTAATGCGCGTCCACTTTCCAATGACTCTTTGGAGAGAGCAATACATTCTTCAATAGTCTTCTCCGGACAAATCACATGGATGGCGAAAGCTGAATTGACTACCACTACATTTTTTTGAGCTTCCGTAGCCGTGTTATTCATGATCTGGTCGAAAATCTTAGCTGCATCTTCCGGTGTTTGTCCACCATCCAGGTCAGTTTCCTTATAGCGGGAGAATCCGAGACTCTCGGGAGCGTAAATCTTTTCATGATCGCTGGTCGCCACTTTAAACTCATTTGTCAGAGAGATTTCGTCATATCCGTCGAGACTATGAACAACGGCAAATTTCGTCTTGCTTTCCTGATAAGTATAGGTATAGAGGCGAAGTAACGGGAGGTTGTAAACTCCTAAAAGCTGATAGGCCGGTAATACCGGATTAACCAACGGACCGAGCATATTAAAGAAAGTGCGCACTGCCAATCCTTTACGAACCGGAGCAACTGCCTTTAATGCCGGATTGAATAAAGGAGCATGCAGATAGGCAAGATTACATTTCTCCATGCTACGGCGCAGTTGATCGACGTCACTGGTGAACTTTACACCGTGTTGCTCCATCACATTACTGGCACCGCTGACTGATGTTGCTCCGTAATTACCATGTTTCACAACCGGGAAACCGGCTCCGGCAACAGTAAAACAGGAAGCTGTAGAAATATTAAATGTATTTTTTCCATCACCTCCGGTTCCTACGATATCTATCGGAGCAAATTCACTTAAATCAACCGGAATACGCATTTCAAGCAATGCATCGCGGAAACCGCATAATTCTTCTACAGAGATATTACGCATCAGAAAGACGGTAATTAAAGAGGCTATCTGTACATCATTATATTTTCCTTGTGCGATGTTCTGTAAAATGGTGCGAGCCTCATCGCGTCCCAGATATTGATGTTCGAAAAGTTTGTATAGAATCTGTTTCATAAGTTTAATCGTTTAAGAAGTTTTTAATAATTTCTTTTCCTTGCGGAGTTAATACTGATTCGGGATGGAACTGAATACCATGTACATGGTAGGTCTTATGGCGGATTGCCATGATTTGTCCTTCCTGACTTTCTGCCGTTATTTCCAGGCAATCGGGAAAACCTTCCCGGCTGACTACCCAGGAATGGTATCTTCCAACAGGGATTTCTTTTCCCAACCCTTCAAAAAGCAGGTCCTGTTGAAGGATGGTAATCGGAGTCTGTACCCCATGATATACTTCTTTGAGATTTTCCAGACGTGCTCCGAAAGCTTCGCCGATGGCTTGATGACCGAGGCAGACACCCAGAATGCTTTTGGTCGGAGCATATCTTTTAATAATAGGTAATAGCAGTCCGGCTTCTTCGGGGATGCCCGGTCCGGGAGACAGGATGATTTTATCAAATCGGTCTACTTCATCAAGCTCTATCTGGTCATTGCGGACTACTTCTACATCTGTAGCCCCTAATTCTTTCACTGCGTGCAGTAGGTTATAAGTGAAAGAGTCGTAGTTATCTAAAAGTAATATTTTCATTTTTATTGTCATTGTAAAATGGTTGTTCAAATACTGTCTCTGCTTTCAATTTTTTAATTTGACAGCTAAATCAATCGCCTTTTTCAGTGCTCCCAGTTTGTTGTTCACCTCTTGCAGTTCATATTCATCCTGACTGCGGGCTACAATACCTCCTCCGGCTTGGAACCAGAGCTCATTGTTGCGGCTTACAAAAGTACGGATAGTGATAGCCTGATTTAATTCGCCGTTCAATCCGATAAAACCGATACAGCCACCATAGGCTCCACGATTATGTGGTTCGATTTCGCTGATTAACTGCATAGCGCGTACTTTGGGAGCACCGCTTAATGTGCCGGCAGGAAACGTATCAATAAACGTTTTTATTTTATCTGCGCCCTCATTCAACACACCGCTGACACGGCTTACCAGGTGAATGACATGACTATAATATTGTGGTTCCTTATAGAATAGTACGCGTACATCATGACAATTACGGGAAAGGTCGTTTCTGGCAAGATCAACCAGCATGACATGCTCTGCATTTTCTTTAGGGTCGGCCAATAAAGCTTCTGTCAGTTCCCGGTCTTTTACTACATCTCCGGTACGGCGGGTAGTTCCGGCAATCGGATCGATGTAAGCACGACCATCTTCGATTTTGCAATGTGTTTCCGGTGAAGAACCGAAGATGCGGTATCCTCCGAAATCGAAGTAGAAAAGATAAGGAGAAGGATTGATGCTGCGGAGTGCGCGGTACACTTTGAAATCATCTCCGGCATAAGGTTGGATAAATCTTCTGGAAAGTACGATTTGGAAAACATCTCCACGCATACAGTGCGCAATTCCTTTGCGGACATTGGCTTTATGCTCCTCGTCGGTGATAGGGCTGGTAACGGGACCTGTTACAGAGAAGTTGTAAGAAGCATAATTCCGGTTTTCGATGGCTGCTTCCAGTTCCGGTAAGCCGCTTTCTTCTCCTTCGGACAACATTTCAACGAGTGTCAATTCATTTTTGAAATGATTGAAAACAATGACATATTTATATAATATGTATAGCAAATCCGGAGCGTCATTTTGCTCATCGTGACTTTCTTTCACTGGGATGTGCTCGAAGTATTTCACAGCGTTGAACGTCGTGTATCCGTAAAGTCCACATACATTCTTATTATCCCCGGTCACCTGGAATTGATTGATAAACCGGTTCATGGCCTTTTCTACATGGAAGGTTTTTGTCAGGGGTTCTTCCGTGCGGCTGTTATCGGGATAGTTGGCAGTGACAATACCGCCGTTTATACCGATACTTGCCAGGGGACAGAGGGCTATAAATGACAAGGAATTTTCTCCGGCATGATAGTCGGAACTTTCCATTAATGCAGATTGCGGATACATGTCGCGCACTTTCAGGTAAATGCTGACGGGAGTATGCATATCTCCGAGCACTTGTTTGCTATGAGTTGTATAATTAAATGTTTTCATTTCTATAATTGCTTGATTATTGATTACGAATGATGGTTTACTAATTACTTATTGCTGTTCATTAAACGATAAATAGGTTTCAATATCTTTGTCTCCTCGTCCTGAAACAGTCAATACAACGATATCTTCCGGTTTGAACTTCAATTTTCTCAAAGCTCCTAATGCATGGGCGGATTCCAGTGCAGGGATAATACCTTCGAGTTTAGTCAGTTCGTAAGCGGCTTCTATTGCTTCGTCGTCATTGATTGCCAAAACGTTGGCACGTCTTTGTGCGGCAAGATTGGCGTGTATCGGACCAATGCCCGGATAATCCAGTCCGGCGGAAATCGAGTAAGGCTCTTCAATCTGTCCGTCTTCGTTTTGGATGACGTAAGTACGCGCTCCGTGGATAATTCCCATTTTACCGAGTTGGATGGTGGCGGCGGTCATTCCGGTTTCTATTCCTTTGCCTCCGGCTTCCGCCAGAATGATGCCTACCCGTTCATCATTGATATAATGATAAATCGTTCCGGCAGCATTACTTCCTCCTCCAACGCAGGCTATCAGATAATCCGGATAGTCACGTCCTTCTTTTTCTTGCAGTTGTTTTTTTATTTCTTCGCTGATAACAGATTGCAGGCGTGCCACCATATCAGGATAAGGATGAGGGCCTACGGTAGAGCCGATAATATAATAAGTGTCGGCAGGATGGCAACACCAGTCGCGGATCGCTTCGTTGGTTGCGTCTTTCAAGGTCATGTTTCCGGAAGTAACGGGAATAACGGTAGCTCCCAGCATTTTCATTTTCTCCACATTGATGTGTTGGCGTTCTACATCCGTTTTTCCCATATAAACGATACATTCCATATCCATCAATGCGCATACGGTAGCTGTTGCTACTCCATGTTGTCCGGCTCCGGTTTCGGCGATGATACGCTTCTTTCCCATGCGGCGTGCCAGCAAGATTTGTCCGATGGTGTTGTTGATTTTGTGTGCACCGGTATGATTCAGGTCTTCCCGTTTCAGATACAACTTGCAACCATACTTTTCGGAAAGGCGTTTTGCCGGATAGAGGGGGGAAGGGCGTCCTACGTAGTCGCGTAACAACTGCTCGAATTCCTTTTTAAATTCTTCGCTTTCAATCACTTCGAGGTACTTATTCGTCAGTTCCTCAACACATTTGTGGAGGATTTCCGGTACATAAGCACCACCGAATTCTCCGTAATAGCCATCCTGGTCAACTAAAAAACTTTTCATAATCCTATCTATTTTTTATGTTATTATCTAAATCTGTTCGAAAATGGGCAAATAAAAAGAGCCCTGCCGCAAGTTGCGACAGGGCTCTTTCAAATCTGTTATATCTTTAATGAGGTATATACATACGAGCGCTGCTCCCTTACGACTGTCGGAGTTGTAACGGGTGCCACCACCAATATGTATTTACTAACATTGTTCTCATTGTCTTTTGTAATTTTATGGGGGCAAATATAGACACTTTGTTTGAAACAGCAAACAAAAAATGACTTTTTTTCTCTTTTGCCTTCATTTTTCTGATATAGAACAATTTTCAACCTGAACTGTTCTTATAAATATTGAATATTTAAACAAAAACAATTATGAAACAGAGAAAAGTTTTAGTAGGTATTGCTATTGCCATTTTCATTATATTATTATTGTATTGGTTATTGGTAGCAGAGGATATGAAACCTTGGTTGTCGGCTATGGTTCCTTCCGTGGCACAACAATTCTTCGCTTGATTCTGACAGGGTTCGGATAAATCATGTATCTTTGCAAGGATAGTGACTAATAACCAAAATAATAACAATAGACTAAGATATGGAAAATTTTATTTTTCAAAATCCCGTGAAACTGATAATGGGAAAAGGGATGATTGCCCGGCTGGCTAAAGAAATACCGTCCGACAAACGTATTATGATTACTTTTGGCGGCGGAAGCGTGAAGAAAAACGGAGTGTACGATCAGGTAAAAGAAGCTCTGAAGAACCATTTTACGGTAGAATTCTGGGGAATCGAACCCAATCCTGCTATTGAAACTCTCCGTAAAGCTATTGCTTTGGGAAAAGAAGAGAAAGTGGATTATCTGCTGGCTGTTGGTGGTGGTTCCGTTATTGACGGTACGAAATTGATTTCCGCAGGAATCCTGTATGATGGTGATGCTTGGGATTTGGTACTTGCCGGACGACCAGTCACTCATACTGTACCTCTTGCCACTGTATTGACTTTGCCCGCTACCGGTTCGGAGATGAATAACGGGGCAGTTATTTCCCGTCGTGAAACAAAAGAGAAATATCCTTTTTATGCCAACTATCCAATCTTCTCTATTCTTGACCCGGAAGTAACCTTTACCTTGCCTCCTCATCAGGTGGCCTGTGGTTTGGCTGATACCTTTGTTCATGTGATGGAGCAATATATGACTACTCCCGGACAGAGCCGCATTATGGATCGTTGGGCGGAGGGCATTTTACAAACTTTGGTAGAAATAGCTCCGAAAATTCGTGAAAACCAGCATGATTATCAACTGATGGCTGATTTTATGCTTTCGGCTACAATGGCATTGAATGGATTTATTGCTATGGGAGTGTCGCAAGACTGGGCAACTCACATGATTGGCCATGAAATTACTGCTTTGCACGGATTGACACATGGTCATACGTTAGCCATTGTTCTTCCTGCCACTTTACAGGTGCTTCATGAAGAAAAAGGAGATAAACTTTTGCAGTATGGTGAAAGAGTCTGGGGAATTACTTCCGGTACGCGAGAAGAACGGATTGATGAAGCGATTTGTCATACCGAAGAGTTCTTCCGTTCACTTGGGCTGACTACACGTTTGCATGAAGAGAACATCGGACAGGATACTATTCTGGAAATCGAACGCCGATTCAATGAGCGTGGTGCTAAATATGGAGAGAATGGAAATGTAACGGGTGCTGTTGCCCGCAGGATATTAGAGACTGCACTTTAAGCATACTCTTACATTAAAAATATAGGATAAAGAGGATATTGGAACATACTTTTCACAATATCCTCTTTTCTTTTTATTATTTCTCAATTTTCTCTGACCTTGGAATTCTGAACCAGAAGCGAGAGCCTTCTCCTTCTTTAGATTCCACTCCGATAACCCCGCCCAGTCTTTCTACAATGACGCGGCAGATGGCTAGTCCGAGTCCTGTCCCTTTAATAAAGGAGTTCAGTTTGACGAAGCGTTCAAACACTTTATCTATCTTGTCAGCAGGAATTCCGATACCTGTATCTTTTACATAAAAGTATATTTCATCTTTGGCTTCTTCAATCCGGTATCCCATTTCGATAGAACCTTTAGGGGTGAATTTCAAAGCATTATTTGTAAAGTTGATGATAACCTGTGATAGACGTATGCGGTCGGTATACATCATGCATTGATCTGCTTTCTCTGTGAATAAGATTTGAACGTCTGGGGAAGAATTCTTTTCTTGCATTTGTCTGCAAATACCTTCCATCAATTCATTGATATCAGTCTGTGCAAATGTGAATTCCATAGTACCGGCTTCAATTTTAGAAAGATCGAGGATGTCGTCTATCAGTTGCAATAATAAGATATTGTTGCTGGAGATGATTTTTACAAATTCTTTTCTCTCTTCCTCTTCCTCCGTTTGGCAAACCATTTCGGAAAATCCTACAATTGCATTTAGCGGGGTTCGTATTTCATGGCTCATATTAGCGAGAAAGGCAGATTTGAGCCGATTGGATTCTTCGGCTTTTTCCTTTGCTTCCTGCAGCATTTTGTCCATCTTTAATTTTTCAGTGATGTTTTCAAAACGAAGTAATCCTCCAATAATTTCAGTTTCCTTTTCGTCACCGAATACAGGTGTTGCAGTCACTTCAAAATCTACATCGTCTACTCTGATGGTATGCCGGATAATTTTGCCCTGTTCGATAGCTTTCTTGAAAGCACATTGTCCACACGGTTCATTACGAAGTGCACTGGTCTGATAGCAAATTTTTCCCGGTATGTATCGTCTGCCTTTTACCAGGCTGGCTATTTGTCTTGTTTCCTCCCATTGTACGCGGTAATTTTTATCAATATAGATAAGTCCGAAGTCGATACTTTTTAGAGCTAGTTTTTGCTTCTTCAATGCTTTTTCCAGTTCTTCCTTGGCGGCAACTAATTCTCTTTCATAATTCTTGAGTTGTGTGATATCCCACCGGGTTGCCAACAGCCATTTCTTTTCTCCTTCCCATGAAATAATAGATTTAACAGCAATAGTATCATGGGTGATTCCATCGGGAGTGGTGTATTTCTCTTCCTTGCGATATACTTTACCTTCTTGTATGAGTTCTTTGTCGATATGCCGGTATTTTTCACCTCTTTCTTTTCCGTAAATCTCATAATCAGTATGTCCGATGGCCTCTTCACTGCTAATGCCGGATTGAGCGGCTGATTCTTTATTCCAGTAATAGTATCGGAAATCGTTTGTTATATCTTTTACAAAGATAGGAAAAGGAAGGTTATCGAGAATATCAAAGGAGAAACGGTAGGAATGATTGGTCTTTTTAATCGTTTTTTGCAATTTACGGATTCTATATAGTAAGATGCTGATGACAAGGAGCAGAATAATTACCAGTAAATAATTATAACCCCAATGAACTTCGTTAATCCAATAATTTAACAAAATATTGTTTGCCATAAAATGTTTGATATAAATGAGGTGTAAAGATATGAATTGTTCTTTAACTTTCAAAAAATAATACATAAATATATTGCCTTTCAATATCATATTGTGAGGCTGTAATTATATGTGATGAAGGAATAGTGGATATATGGTATCCTTTAGTTCTTATATAGTATCATATTTTGCTTGATTTCGAGTCTTTTTTCAGAGGGAAAATGTATTAAAATATTAAATGATGTCTCATGAACTAAAATCATTTCTAATTTGTTTTAATAACGCTGGAGTATTTTCTATTTTTGTTCACCTAAATAAGTTTTGATAGAGTCAAAATAAAACAATCATTTAATTACGTATGCTAATAACCATTATTATTCTCGTTCTTTCGGCTGTCTTTTTCGTGAACGGCAAGGTTCGTTCGGATATTGTGGCACTGTGTGCACTGATAGCCTTACTTATTTTTCAGATATTAACTCCTGATGAAGCACTTTCCGGTTTTTCCAATTCGGTAGTCATTATGATGATCGGATTGTTTGTAGTGGGAGGGGCTATCTTTCAAACGGGATTGGCAAAGATGATTAGTTCCCGTATTCTTAAACTTGCGGGAACCAGTGAGATCCGGTTATTTCTGTTGGTGATGTTGGTGACTTCGGCCATTGGTGCGTTTGTCAGTAACACAGGAACGGTGGCACTGATGCTTCCTATTGTTGTCAGTCTGGCAATGAGTGCCGGTATGAATCCGAGCAGGCTGTTGATGCCGTTGGCTTTTGCAAGTAGTATGGGAGGTATGATGACTTTAATCGGTACTCCGCCGAACCTTGTGATACAAAATACGTTGACTTCTGCCGGACTTGAACCGCTTTCCTTCTTCTCTTTCCTGCCTGTCGGCATTGTTTGTGTGATTGTCGGTACGCTGGTATTGATGCCACTTAGCAAATGGTTTCTTTCTAAAAAAGGCCAGAAAGATGATAATAAACGTTCGGGTAAGTCACTGAAACAGTTGGTAAATGAATATGGGCTTTCCAGCAATCTGTTTCGTTTGCAGGTAATAAAAGATTCCCGGCTTTTGGGCAAGACGATTATTGACTTGGATATTCGTCGCAAATATGGTTTGAATATCATGGAAGTACGTCGTGGTGATGCATCGCAACATCGTTTTCTGAAAACGATTACCCAGAAGTTTGCTGCACCGGACACGATGTTGCAGGCCGAGGATATTTTGTATGTGACAGGAGAATTTGATAAGGTACAGCTTTTTGCAGAAGATTTCCTGCTAGAGATTTTAGGTGACCATGCAACGGAAGAAACTCAAAGCGCAACTAACTCTCTGGATTTTTATGACATCGGTATTGCTGAAATAGTGTTGATGCCAGCTTCTAATTTGATAAACCAAACAATTAAGGAAGCCGGTTTTCGTGATAAGTTTAATGTGAACGTATTAGGGATCCGTCGTAAAAAGGAATACTTGTTGCAGGATTTGGGAAATGAGCGGATTCATAGTGGTGATGTGCTTCTGGTTCAGGGAACGTGGAATAATATAGCTCGTCTTAGCAAGGAAGATTCTGATTGGGTTGTTTTGGGACAACCTTTGGCGGAAGCGGCTAAAGTTACATTAGATTATAAAGCTCCGGTAGCGGCTGCTATTATGGTATTAATGGTAGTAATGATGGTGTTCGATTTTATTCCGGTTGCTCCGGTTACGGCTGTTATGATAGCGGGTATATTGATGGTATTAACCGGATGTTTCCGTAATGTAGAAGCAGCTTATAAAACGATCAACTGGGAGAGTATTGTATTGATTGCAGCTATGCTTCCTATGTCTCTGGCATTGGAGAAAACGGGAGCTTCGGAATACATTTCCAATACGCTGGTTAACGGCTTGGGATCATACGGACCTGTTGCGTTGATGGCAGGTATTTACTTTACGACTTCGTTGATGACGATGTTTATCAGCAATACAGCTACGGCTGTCTTACTCGCACCGATTGCTCTGCAAAGTGCCATACAGATCGGAGTAAGTCCGGTTCCCTTCTTGTTTGCTGTGACGGTAGGTGCAAGTATGTGTTTCGCTTCTCCATTCTCTACACCGCCTAACGCCTTGGTGATGCCTGCCGGTCAATATACTTTTATGGATTATGTAAAAGTAGGATTACCATTGCAGATTATTATGGGGATTGTGATGATTTTTGTTTTACCTCTGATTTTCCCCTTTTAATTTTTAGTTTTTATCCTTTCAATAGGGAAATGAAAGAACTCGGGATTTTGTAGTGCTCTGTAGTACTGAATCTTTGTCGTTTAATTGAGAGTTGCATAGAATATGCAACTCTTTGTTTTTTGCTGCATACTGCAATGTTTATACTTCTAAGTTTTTTATATTCAATGATGTAGCCACCTATCTTTCAATAGAAATAATTAGATTTTCATCTTTTAAAAGATGTTAACTATGTGCCGAAAAATACAACTTTAACTGTCTTTTATCTATAAATACAACTATCTTTGTGTGTTCATTACTGATTGTTGATTAGTGGTGATTTGTATTTTGTGCAAATAAAGCAAACTTAAGCATTCAAAGATTATGAAACAGAACATTGCAAAAGTCTTCACTTTTTCGTTGTTGGCGTCCTCCATCAGCTTTATCAGCTGTGTTGATAATGAGAAAAATCTGTTTGATGCAGATCAATTAAAACAAATTTACGAAGAAACCTTTCCTGTAAAAAATATTGATCCTGACGGTGATTGGACACTCTCCCGGAGTGTAACTGCGCATATCTTAGTTAATGGCTATGAGGGAGTAAACTACAAGATACGGATATTCGATGCCGATCCATTAAGTTCGGAAAGTACCGCAAAAATTTTAGCGGAAGAAGATGCAACTCAAGGAACAACACTTACTGTGGCCTTTGATTGTGCGACTGCCTTGAATAAAGTGTTTGTAGCACGTATAGACGAGCATAAACATTATATGGTGCAGCCGGTGGTCATTGAAAATGGAGAAGTGACAGCACATCTTGGATATACGGATGTATCTACGCGTTCTATGTCGCGAGCTGTAACAACTACAGGTATACCGACTATGAAAGCTCCTTATACGGCTGGTGATATTAGTAGTAAAAAAGCAATAGCTACTGAAGTTCAAGCTGGTTGGGATTTGGGTGCAGGTTCCGGATGGTTTGAATATGCTAAATTACCTGTATTCAAAGAAAAAGAACGTTGGTTTAAAATTCCGAGTGGTACTTTTAATAAAGGATTTACTACTACTGGAACCAGTGGTGGAGCTGAGGCTATCAAAGTAATTGTTCCACAAGGAAGTACGTGGGTGATTGAGAATAGTAATCAATTTGATAATATCACAGAGATTATAGTTGAGAATGGTGGAATAATAAAGATAGCTGAAAATGCGACTTTGATATTGACACAGGCTTCTTATATAACTGTAATGCCAGGTGGAAGTATTATGGGGAAAGGAACTATCTATATGACAAATAGTTCGGCCGGATTTACTAATTATAACGCAGGTATAATTGATTGTGGTTTATTGAAGATTGATGGAGGTGGAAGTGGAGTTGATTTTATGAATTATGGAACACTTAAATTGAATTTTTACAGAGCTTCTACAGCTGGTACAACACTGACAAATCATGGAACGATTGAGGCTGTAACTATTGATGGTAATAATAATACCCATATAAAAAATGGTTGTTATCTGAAAACTGATAAATTCCAATTTGGTACACTTGTTATGGGAAATACTTCCGAAGCTATTTGCGAGGAACTTGGGAATAATGGTAATAACAATGACATTGTAATGGAGGCACAATCCATGTTGACTTGTACAGGTAAGGCCAGCTTATATAGAACGGTTACCGGTCCAACCGTTGGTACTGCTTTATTGAAAATTAATGAGATTGCTAATACTGATGGTTTGGCTCAATCTACTTCTAAAGTGACGAATAATATTATTTGTGAAATTACGGATCAAACATATAAAGGTGAAGCGCACTATGACTGGTCTCCTTTTGCGTGGTTAGTGAATAAAGGATTGCAGCAAGGCGCTACTCATTGTAATCCGGGTAAGGCTGACTTTATGCTTCCTGCTGACGGCGAATGTATTAAAGAGGGATATGGTTCTGATGAAACTCCGGACGATGTGGAGATTCGAAATGCTGTTTATTCTTATGCTTTTGAAGATAATTACCCGAAAGCAGGAGACTATGACTTCAATGATATTGTATTGAATGTAACTTTGCCTGCTGCCGGTAATAATGTGAAAGAATTGAAATACACAGTTGTTCTTAGGGCAGTTGGTGCTGTGAAGCAACTGGGTGCCGGATTGAGAATAAAAGGAATAAATAAGAGCAATGTAGAAGAAGTCAGCTTCGGGACAGGTGCTACTCAACGTAGCAACTCTTTGAGTTCTGGTATATTTGAAAATGCAGCTTACGAAACAAATGGAAGTGAACTTGTGATTCCTTTATTTGGAGATGCCCATCATATATATGGATTTACAGGAACGCGGCGTCCGATGTTAAATACAGGAAATATGACTAAACCTCTTGTAGATATATATACTCTTGAAGTGACAGTTAAACTGAAGAATGCGATATCTATTCCTAGTGCGACGAATGATTTGGACTTCTTTATTGCATATCCAACCACAGGTCAGAAGAGAACGGAAGTTCATTTGAATCGATTTAACTCCGCAACTGCAAATGGTCAGTTGGCGGATAGTTCTGTACTGGATGTGATCAAAGCTATCAATAATACATGGGCTCTTTGTGTTCCGGATAAATTTGCTTATCCAACGGAAACGACGGTAATAACGAATGCATATTCTAAATTTACCAACTGGGCGCAAGATCAAAGTACAAATACTGATTGGTATAATACTGTAAGCAGTGATAAGGTTATAAAGTACTAAGCTATTGATTTTATAAAAGATCAGTATAATATAATTCTCCTGAATATAGAAAGACGATTAATACGAAGGATTTTCCCGATATTAATCGTCTTTTTTACATCATATACATCATATAAACTGTACATAGAACGGACATGAAATATTACCCTCCTAAGAAAAAGCCACTAAACTATTTTGAACGTCAACAGAAAAAGTTGCATCCAAAGAAGTACCATTATTACTTTTTCGATTATATATATTATTGTGGCGAGAAATGGAGTGAGAAAGGAAAAGGAGCAAGGGCGAGCGGAATGATTGTACTCTTTTCATATTGGAGTTTTTGTATTATCCTGCCATTGTGTATGTACCTTTCTTCGGTTTCAATAGTATCACGTACAGATGGTTGGCATATCATTGGTCTGTTCTTTCTTTGTATTATCCCACCGGTCGTATTTTGCATGTTACGTTATCGAACCAAACGTCGTTCTGCCCTTATGATTCATTATCGCCGTAGTGAATGGTGTAAAGGAATTCCGGTGTGGTTGGCATGTTCAATGTGGTTTCCGCTTTGTATATTGGAACTCTGGGTATTGATCGGGATGGGCTGGCTTTCAACATAAAGTTGCTAAAAAACTGATTATCCTGATATTTGTATATGTAATTGAGAAATTCACTATCTCGTATGTTTTATAATTTTCCTCTGTTAGCAAGAAAACACCTTTGAATTACTGAAAAATTATGCTTGTTTTTTACAAAAACGCTGCATATTTGCATAAAAAGCACCGTTATATTTGTGAAAAACATAAGGATAAAGTAAGCAAAAGCTGCGGATAGTGTAACCAAAAGCTATGGATAAAGTAAGTAAACGATTAGGATAGTGTCGCTATGCTATAAAAAATGTTGGTATTTTCTACTTTCTTTCCTTTGATTTCTCTATTTCTATCTTTGGTAATAGCAAATAGAAAAGAACAAAAAGAGGTCTCATGAATGTAAATGATGATGATTTGGTTGTATAAAGGCTAAATAATATATCATAATGTTGATATGTTACGCTTGATCCTGGACTAATGACTTGGGAAAATACTTCTGTAGTGACAGAAAAATATTCTTTCCAGATAAAGGGTGGAAAGAAACGATTCCTGATAGAGTAAGAATTACAAAGTGTCAGTAGTGACTTTTTGTAAAAAAGGAAAGGAGTTCTCCAATTATTTAATAGGAAATAATAGTGAAATAGTCGTCGGTTACTAATATTTTGTATATTTGTAAAGGTGAGGGATTAACTATGCAGAGTGATTTCGCCATGCGATGGAGGCTTATTTTTAAATGTCTAATATTATGAAAAGACTTTTGTTATTAGTATTAATTAGTTATCCGGTATTGCTATTCGCTAATTTAATGACTAGTAATCAGTATTATTTTCGTTCATGGAACATCAACGATGGTTTATCGCAAAATAGTATATATGCTATTCTGCAAGATCATCTTGGCTTTATGTGGTTTGGTACCAAGGACGGATTAAATCGCTTTGATGGTACTTCTTTTCAAGTATATTGCAAGGCTAACGGTATGCTGGGGAATAATTGTGTTACTGCACTCTATGAAGATAAGGAGGGATCTATTTGGATAGGTACCGATACCGGAGTTTATATCTATTCTATTTCCAGGGAAAACTCATATTTTTTTGATGTAAAAACTGCTGATGGTTTAGGTATCAATCGTTCTGTATATATGATTGGTGAGAATAAAGGGTGTATTTATATATCTTCTGCCGATGGATTTTTTTGCTTTCATCCACAACAACAAAAAATGGTACAGTTGAAAATACCATGGGCCGGTATGAAAAACTTTTTGTTCGACCAAGGGACTTGTTGGGGAGCTTTTTATGCAGACAATCTATATTTTACTCTTGATGATTTCAATACGGTATATCCTTTTGCTGCTCAAGATGGTACCCAGCCCTTTAAGAATGAAGTAGTCAATAAAATAATTAAAGGGGAAGAAAATCTGTTATATGTCGGTTTGACTAAAGGATTGAAAGAGATCAACCTGGCAACCCGGCAAGTCCGCACTTTACTATCTGTAGACGATAAAGGAGATGATATTTATGTACGGGAAATAGCACTTTACTCTGAAAACGAGTTATGGATTGGTACAGAATCCGGTATTTATACTTATAATATCAAGAATGGTGCTATAACCCATATCCAAAGTTTGGTGGGAACTTCCTATGCATTATCGGATAATGTTGTCTATTCTTTATATAAAGATAAAGAAGGAGGAATGTGGATTGGGTCTTATTTTGGAGGAATAAACTATTATCCTAAACAATATACGTTCTTTGAGAAAATATATCCTCATAAAGGGATGGAAGAATTAGGTGAACGTGTTCGTGAAATCGTGGAAGATGAAAAAGGAAATTTATGGATCGGTACGGAGGATAAGGGCTTGTTTCATTATAATCCCGTGACGAAGGAATTGAAACCATTCCATCATCAGTCTATTTACCATAATGTCCATGGATTATGTCTGGAGAATGGCTTTTTATGGGTAGGTACGTTTTCAGGAGGACTTAATCGAATCAATTTGCAGACAAATACAGTGAAAACTTACCGGAAAAAAGATTCCTGCGGATTGAGTTCCAATGATATTTTTGTGATTCGACGTACGGCGTCCGGCAAAATATATTTGGGAACTGCTGACGGACTATTTGAATATCATAATGAGAATGACCGCTTTTCGCGAGTTGAATCAGTTCCACCGACTTTGATCTATGATTTGCATGAAGATTTAAAAGGACACCTTTGGCTGGCAACTTTTAATGGTGTGTATAAGTTGGAAACAGAGAAACGAAAGTGTATTCATTTCTATCATAAGGAAAATGACTCATTGAGTTTACCTTATGATAAAGTTTTGAGTATATTCGAGGATAGCCGTCACCAGTTATGGTTTACTACCGAAGGTGGGGGATTCTGCCGGTTAGTTTCAGATTCTGGGACTTTCGAACACTATGATTCGAATTCTATCGGATTACCAAGTGATGTTGTTCATCAGATTGTAGAAGATAAGCGGGGTATTTTCTGGCTGACTACTAATAAAGGGTTGGTTCGTTTTCAGCCGGAAACAAAAGTCATTAAAAACTTTACTATTGCCGATGGACTATTGAGCAATCAATTTAATTATCGTTCAAGTCATCAAACGGTGGATGGAAGAATCTATTTTGGTTGTATTGCAGGGCTTATATCTTTTGATCCATCTACTTTTATTGATAATGATTATGTATCTCCTCTGGTGATTACGGATTTTATGATATTCAATAAAGAAGTAGTGCCGAATACCAAAGATTCACCTTTGAAACAGAGTATAACGGTGTCAGATTCTATAGAACTGACCGCATCTCAAAACTCCTTCTCATTTCGCTTTGCAACACTGGGATATTCTACTTTGGATCAGAATAAACTATTATATAAGTTGGAAGGATTTGATAAAGAGTGGTATGAAGCAAGAGGATCATTAATCAGTTATTCTAATTTGCCTTATGGCTCATATACCCTTTATGCGAAAGGAGTGAATAGTGATGGAATCTGGAATGATGCACCTTTAAAATTACATATTTATATTCGTCCGCCATTTTATTTGACGGGATGGGCTTATGCTGTTTATGTTCTTTTATCATTGTGCATTTTTTATTTTATTATACGATATTCCAAACGTCGTATGGCTCGCAAGCACATGAGGCAGATGGAGAAGTTTGAGCAAAGGAAAGAACGTGAGCTTTATTCTGCCAAGATAAACTTTTTTACGAATGTAGCACATGAAATACGAACTCCGCTGACGTTAATCAAAGGTCCTTTGGAGTGTATTTTGAAAGATAAGCCTCTGGCGGATGACGTACGGGAGGATCTAGTTATTATGAGGCAAAATTCGGATCGCTTATTGAATCTTATCAATCAATTACTCGACTTCCGCAAAACGGCCAATAATAGTTTCACACTAATTTTATCAGAGTGTAATATTCAGGAAATAGTATCTGGAGTCTATATTCGTTTTACATCTCTGGCGCGACAGAAAAATATAAAGCTTTCTATTGATCTGCCGGAGGAAGATATTTCTGCAGCCGTCGATCGCGAAGCATTGATTAAAATTATAAGTAATTTGTTGAGTAATGCAGTAAAATATGCAGCTACCTATATAACTATAACAGTAAAATATAATGAGGCAACAGGCAGCTTTATAATAAAAGTATGTAATGACGGGTCTGTTATTCCTGTTAATATGAGGGAGGAAATCTTTCAACCTTTTGTTCAGGTTCAGAATAACGAAGAATATGCTTCCGGTACAGGCCTTGGCCTTGCCTTGGCACGTTCTTTGGCAGAGTTACATCATGGAACCGTGTACCTTGAGGATATGCAAGGAGTCAATTGTTTTGTACTGGAAATTCCGGTCACTCATGTAGAGGAGGTGCAAGAACTGCAAGAAAATGTATCAGAAAAGGAAGATAAGATATCAGGCATTGAAAATCCGATGGCGGAAGAGCAGGAAAAAGGAACTCATCTCCCTGTTATTCTGGTGGTAGAAGACAATCAGGATATGTTGACATTCATAGCCAAACAATTATCTTCGGCTTATAGTGTTCTGAAAGCAAAAGATGGGGTGGAGGCTCTTGAAATATTGGAAGATGCAAATATTGATTTATTAATCAGTGATGTTATGATGCCTCGGATGGACGGGATGGAATTATGTCATCGATTGAAGACAGACCTTACATATAGTCATATCCCTATAGTGCTGTTGACGGCTAAAACAAATCTTGAATCAAAGATTGAGGGATTGAAACTGGCGGCAGATGCATATATTGAGAAGCCCTTCTCGGTAGAATATTTGATAGCTACCATTGAAAGTTTACTTTGTAACCGAGAGAAGCTAAGGCAGGCATTCTGTCATTCTCCTTTTGTATTTACTGCAACGATGGCACAGACGAACGCCGATAAGATTTTTCTGGAAGAACTGAATAAGATTGTTTATGATAATTTGCAAGATCCGGATTTTAATCTGGATAGTATGGCACAGTTGCTGAATATGAGCCGTTCGAGTTTGAACCGGAAAATTAGAGGAATACTTGATATGACTCCCAATGATTATATCCGGGTAGAGCGCCTAAAGAAGGCGGCTGTACTTCTCAAAGATAAATCTTATAAGATAAATGAAGTCTGCTATGCTGTTGGTTTTAGTACTCCTTCTTATTTTGCAAAGTGCTTCCAAAAACAATTTGGAGTACTTCCAAAGGATTTTGTAGAGATGTAACCAACCTTTCACTGCAATTATCTTTTCTACATAGGCAATTATCGAATCAAAATCTTCATTTGATTCGATTGTTATATGAATAGCTTCAATAATTCTACTGAATTTAGAGGGTAGTGGCTACTTTTGGATACGTGAACAAAGTATCAAATCTATTATTAACTTTAAACGAAGCAATTTATGAAGAACTTCATCCGGCCTATTTTTTTATTCTTATTTATATTGATTTTTAATGTTGCGGCATTTGCGCAATGGTCGCCGGCTGGCGATAAAATAAAAACTCAATGGGGAGAGCAGATAGACCCGAATAATGTATTACCGGAATATCCGCGTCCCATCATGGAGCGTACCCAATGGATGAACCTGAACGGTTGTTGGGATTATGCTATTGTTCCTAAAGGAATGGAAGCTCCTGCTGTATACGATGGTAAGATATTAGTCCCTTTTGCCGTTGAATCCTCGCTGTCCGGAGTAGGGAAAAGAGTGGGAGGTGAAAAGGAAGTATGGTATAACCGTGTATTTAATGTACCCGAGAAATGGAATGGTATGAATGTTCTTCTTCATTTTGGAGCTGTAGATTGGAAAACCGATGTGTGGGTAAATGACATGAAAGTAGGAGAACATACAGGTGGATACACTCCTTTCTCATTTAATATATCTTCCGCCTTGAAAAAGGGAGGAAATAAACTGACTGTTCGTGTCTGGGATCCGACAGATAAAGGAGTACAACCACGTGGAAAGCAAGTAGAACGTCCGGAAGGTGTTTGGTACACTCCAGTTACAGGTATTTGGCAGACTGTTTGGTTGGAGCCTGTGCCTGTATGTCACATCACAAACGTGCGTACTACGCCTGATATTGATCTACGCCGGATCAATGTGACCGTTACTACTAGTGAGAACTTTACCGACCGGGTAAGAGTGAAAGTTTTTGATGGTGAACAATTGGTTACCGAAGGGCTGGCCGTAAACAAACAGGCAATAGAACTGACAATGCCCGAAAATGCTAAACTATGGTCACCTCAATCTCCTTTTCTTTATAAAACAGAGGTGACTTTGGAGAACAATGGCAAGATAGTGGATAAAGTGAATGGCTACGTTGCCATGCGGAAATATTCAACCCGACGGGATAAGGATGGCATAGTACGGTTGCAGCTGAATAATCAGGATTTATTTCAATTTGGTCCTTTGGATCAGGGGTGGTGGCCTGACGGACTCTATACAGCTCCCAGTGATGCGGCTTTGCGTTATGATGTTCAAAAGACAAAAGACTTTGGCTTTAACATGATTCGTAAACACATCAAAGTGGAACCGGCCCGATGGTATACACATTGCGACCAGTTAGGGATTATTGTATGGCAGGATATGCCAAGTGGTGATCGTAATTATGAATGGCAGAACCGGACTTATTTTGATGGTATTGATTTTAAACGTTCGCCAGAATCGGAAGCGGTTTATCGTAAGGAATGGAAAGAAGTCATTGATTACTTATATTCTTATCCTTGTATTGGTGTCTGGGTTCCGTTTAATGAGGCTTGGGGACAGTTTAAAACACCGGAGATTGCAGCTTGGACCAAACAATATGATCCGTCTCGTTTAGTAAATCCGGCAAGTGGCGGCAACCATTATACATGTGGGGACATGCTTGACTTACATAATTATCCGGCTCCTGAAATGTATCTTTATGATGCCCAAAGAGCAAATGTTTTAGGAGAGTTCGGTGGAATTGGTATGATCTGTAAAGAACATCTGTGGGAACCGGATAAGAATTGGGGATACGTCCAATTCAATTCTTCTCAAGAGGCAACAGACGAATATCAGAAATATGCGGATATGCTGTATAAACTTATTCCGAGAGGTTTTTCTGCTGCTGTTTACACACAAACCTCTGATGTTGAGATTGAAATAAATGGCTTACTGACTTATGACCGTAAGGTTGTAAAGCTTGATGAAGAACGCTTACGGAAAATTAATGAGAAGATATGTAATGCATTACGTTAGTGATAGAATAGAATAACTCTTATAAATTTAATACGATATGAAAAAATTAAGATTTTTAATGGCTTGTGCCTTGCTGGCTTTTCTTTGGTCTGAAGGAAGTTATGCAAATACTACTCTGGAAAACACGGGTAGTTCCCAGCAACAGCAATATTGGAAGATTAAAGGAAAAGTCTCTGATGAGAAAGGAGAGGCACTGATAGGGGCGACTGTGAAAATTAAGAATGCGACACATGGTACGGTAACCGATGTTAATGGTAATTTTGAGATCGTGCTGCCTCCCGGTGGTGTTCTCATTATAAGTTATATCGGCTATAGAGAACAAGAACTGAAAATCAATTCACAGCGTACCTATGATATTGTATTGAAAGAGGAAACTGCCGGACTTGATGAAGTGGTAGTGACTGCTTTAGGTATTAAACGTGACAGGAAAGCTTTGGGATATGCCGTCAGTGACGTGAAAGGAAAAGAACTCGAAAAAGCGAAAGAGACCAATGTTATAAACGCATTGGCCGGTAAGATTCCGGGATTGGTCATTTCTCAAACGGCTGGTGGTCCTGCCGGAAGTACGAGAGTAATTATTAGAGGTAATACTTCTTTAACTGGTAGCAACCAACCTCTTTATGTAGTAGATGGCGTACCGTTGGATAATTCTAATTTCGGTTCGGCCGGTGCTTATGGAGGATATGATTTGGGAGATGGAATCTCGTCCATCAATCCCGATGATATTGAATCCATGTCTGTGTTGAAAGGTCCTGCTGCTTCTGCTTTGTACGGTAGTCGTGCTGCACATGGAGTTATTCTTATAACGACCAAGAAGGCACAAAAGAATCAGAATCGCAGGGCGATAGGAGTGGAGGTAAACTCAACTGTTACTTTTGAAAAGCAACTTACAGAATATGATGATGTTCAGACAGAATTTGGCCAGGGATGGGATGGAAGAATTAATCTGAATGATGATGATGCAAAATCGGCTTGTGCCAGTTGGGGACCCAGATACGATGAAGGAATTGCTTTTAAGTATTTCGACGGAGTGACTCGTCCTTTTATATACAGGAAAGACAATATAAAGGGATTCTTTAACACAGGTGTTACAGCCACAAATTCTTTGATTCTAAGTTCTGCCAAAGAGAACAATAGCATAAGATTGTCGTATACGAATCTGACTAATAAGGATATTATGCCTAATGCCAAGATAAGCAGGAATACGATTGATTTAAGAACATTCTTTAAGCTTGCAGAGAAACTGGAAGTTGATTTCAAAGTCAATTACGTAAATGAATATGTAAAGAACCGTCCGGCATTAGCAGACTCAAGAACGAATGTAGCTAACAATCTGATGAACCTGGCAGGAAACTTTGATCAGGTATGGTTGAAGGATAATTATATGCATTCGGATGGAACCTACTACGACTGGAACCGAGGAGATGTCTGGAATATCAACCCCTATTGGGTGCAATATGCAATGAAGAATACGACACAGAAAGACCAGTATTTTGCAGTCGCTTCATTTAAATATAGTGTAAATAAGAATCTGTATTTCAAATTGACCGGTGGTGGTGAGAACGTGAACTTCTCATTTATGGATTATATTCCATATTCTACCCCTAGTACTTTATTGGGACAATTACAAAAAAGTACTTTTGAAAATAAGTCTTATAATGTGGAGTTTATAGCTAATTATCAAAATAGCTTCAAACGCTTCAATTATGGAATTACATTAGGAGGGAATGTGTATCACGTAGATAATAAGTCGCATACCATAACAGCTAAAAATATGTCAATGCGTGAGACGGTGGCTCTGCAAAGTTTCCTGCAAAAAGAGATTACTGAAGGTAGCTGGCGTAAAGAGATTAATTCGTTATTTGGAATGGTAAACCTTTCCTGGAAAGATTTATTGTATGCAGATGTGACGTTAAGACGGGATCAGTCGTCCACACTGCCGGTAAACAATAACGTTTATTTTTATCCTTCAGTTGGTGGAAGCTTCTTGTTTTCAGAATTGATTAAGCCGAATCCGATTCTTTCATTTGGTAAATTAAGAGCTTCCTGGGCACAAGTCGGTAGTGATGCAGACCCTTTCATGTTGGATTTGAACTACATTATGACGGATAAAACCTTTGGTAATTATTCTACGGGATATATTAGTACGGGTACTATTCCTAATAAAGATTTGAAACCATCCAAAACCAATTCTTTTGAGATTGGAGTGGATTTGAAGTTTCTGAATAACCGGATCGGACTGGATTTTACTTACTATAAACAAAACAGTAATAACCAGATTATGAATGTTGCCACATCAGTAACATCAGGTTATGGTACCAAACTGATAAATGCAGGGGAAATAGAAAATTCGGGAGTAGAGATTGCATTGAATACGACACCGGTTCAAACGAAAGATTTTTCTTGGGATTTTAATTTTAACTTTTCGAATAATAGTAACAAAGTGAAGTCCTTGTCAACAGGAATCGAGAGTCTGGAATTGGCAGCTGCCCGTTGGCTGGGAGTAAAAGTACTGGCTGTTCCGGGAGAAGAATACGGAGTAATTATGGGACAGGACTTCTTGAGAAATGAACAGGGAGACGTGATTATCAATGCTGATTCCGGTTTGCCTGAAATAACCAGTGATATGAAAAAGTTAGGGAAAGCAACCTGGGACTGGACAGGGGGACTAACGACTACTTTCAGATATAAGCAATTTACTTTATCGGCAATTTTTGATATTAAAGTAGGAGCAGATATTTATTCTATGACAGCGCGTGGCTTGGCCAAATCAGGTAAAGCAGCATATACTGTAAGGGGACGTGACGAATGGCATAAATCGGAAGAACAGCGTTTGGAAGCTGGAGTTGCTGAAGGAAACTGGCAATCTACCGGTGGGTATGTTGCAGAAGGAGTTGTTAAGCAAGTGGATGCCGCAGGCAATGTATCTTGGGTGAAAAATACCAAAGCGATTGCTCCATACGATTATTGGGGATATATCTGTGATAAGACAGCTTCGCCTTTTATCTATGATAATAGTTACGTCAAGATGCGTGAGTTAACGTTCGGATATACCTTTCCCAAAAAGTTGATAGAGCGTTATGTTGAGTCGTTAAGTGTTTCATTTGTTGCGCGAAATCCTTTTATTATCTATAAGAATGTACCGAATATTGATCCGGACTCAAATTATAATACTTCTGCTATAGGTTTGGAATATGGTTCGTTACCTTCCAGAAGAAGTTTTGGATTGAATGTGAATATTAAATTTTAAATTGTCCGACTATGAAAAGAATATTGAATATAAAGTGGATGCACTCTTTGCTGTTAAGTGTCCTTTTGATGGGATTTAGTAGTTGCATAGACTATGAGGATTTTAATAAAAATCCAGTAGTGGCTACGACTATCGATCCGAACTCACAGTTATCCTACATACAATTATGTATGGGTGGTGATTGGCTGATGGAACAACCGTTTGCCTATTATTATTCAGGTTTTGTTCAACAACTGCAAGGTGACTGGTCGGCAACGCATTTTGGTGGCGAATACCTGATTGATGATGCACAGTTTCAACAACCATGGGAGCGTATTTATACTTGTCATCTGAAAAATCTGGCGGATATTCTTTGGAGAACGGAGGCAGATGTTGAACAGAAAAATATAAATGCGGTGGCCAGGATTCTGAAATGCTACTTTTTTCTTATCCTGACTGATATGTATGGTGATATTCCATATTTTGAGGCAGAGCAGGGGTATATAACAGGAAATGTTACCCCAAAGTTTGATGAGCAGGAACTGATTTATAAAGACATGCATAAAGAACTTCTGGAAGCGGAGGAGCAACTGGATGAAAAAGCTGATAAACTGACCGGTGATATAATTTATAGTGGTGATCTAAAGAAGTGGAGAAAATTTGCCAATACTTTAAACTTTCGTATTGCCATGAGATTGGTTAAAGTAGCTCCGGAGCTTGCAGAAGAATGGGTGACTGCTATTTGTAATATTGAATCGGGTCTTTTGGGAGTTGGAGATGATGCATTAATTCATTATATGGATTTATTGGATTGGGACGAAACGGAGTTCAGGCGTAATGGCTTGGCGCAGTTGTGGCGTAGCCGGGAGAATGCTCCTATGTGTTATTTCTGTACTACGATGTGGGATAAGTTAAAAACGACCAATGATCCCCGTCTGTTGATTTTAGGAAGATGTTATGCCGAAGATTCAACAGATCCATTTTTAAGAACAGATTTGACGGACTTTATTATAGAGAAGGCTCCGAAGCAACTGGAATCAATAGAAGCAATAAAACCGGGATTCTACTGGTGGGATAATTGGCCTGCTGGATTTATGGATGGAGATACGTATTACGGAAAGGAATGTCGTCCACAACTGAACAAGGGATTTATAAAGGGAGATTCTCCGGCCATCTTTATGAGTTATGCAGAAACTGAACTTTTACTGGCAGAAGCAAAACTACGCTGGCCGGCCATCAATGACAGTAAAACAGTAGAGACTCATTATTCAAATGGAGTAAAGGCGGCCATGGGATTACTGAAAAACTTTGATCTGGGAGAAGAAGTCTCCAATACGGAAATGGCCAGTTATCTGTCCCGGAATCCGCTACCATCAGATAAAGATGGACAATTACAGTTTATCAATGAGCAATTATGGATTTTACATTTGATTAATCCGTCAGAAGCTTATTCTAACTGGAGACGTTCGGGATATCCTGTATTGAAACCTTCAACAGAATATGGCGCAGCAGTCAAAGACTCCCGTACTATTCCCAGAAGATTGAAGTACCCGTTATTTGAGCAGACTTATAATCCGACCGGATATTATGAAGCAGTCGGAAGAATGGGAGGAGAAGATAACTGGAATTGTAGAATTTGGTGGGACAAAGAATAAAATACTATGATTATGAAAACATGGAATATTATAAAATCAATTTTCTTTATTAGTATTTATGTACTAATAGCCGCGTGCAATGATGATGCGGCAGAAGAATCTATTTCGGCAGATAATTATCCTCGCATCATTGCGACAAGCCCTACATTACCGATGAAAGGTGAAAATGGGGAATTGGGAAAGCTCAATGTAAAGCAGGGGGAGACAATTACGATAAAGGCTATTTATACTCCTTTTGAATATGCAGAAGCTGTATGGTATGTGGATGGAGTACAAGAGGGAACCGGAGATGAATTTAAATACAGTAATGAGACTCCGGGAATTTATCATTTGAAGTTGGTTGTAAGTACTACCAGCTATGAAACCACTCGGGAAGTGAATCTTAATGTATATTCAACGGGTACTGGCGGAGAGTTTTCTGGTTTTGAAATTCACAAAGGAGTGAATATTGGTAATTGGCTCTCACAAAGTAGTGCAAGAGGAGAAGAAAGGAAGAATAAGTTTAAGGAAACCGATGCTATATTTTTAAGTCAACAGGGATTTGACCATTTGCGGTTACCGGTGGATGAAGAGCAGTTGTTTACAGAATCAGGTGAAGTCGATGAAGAAACTTTGAATCTGATATATAAAACTGCAGATTGGTGTCAATTGTATAATATGAGATTAATTTTTGATTTTCATATACTGCGGTCTCATAATTATGAAGCGGATAATAAACCTCTATGGACTAGTAAGGAAGAGCAGGATAAGTTTGTACGGATGTGGAAAACAATTCATGACAAGCTTCAACAATATCCTGATGATATGTTAGCGTATGAGTTACTGAATGAACCTGTAGCTCCCAGCAGTGATATTTGGAATACGTTAGTGAATCGCCTGATAACAGAATTGCGTGAAGTTGCCCCAGCAAGAATGTTGATAATTGGTTCTAACTTGTGGAATAGCGTGTCTACAATAAGTGATTTGCAGATACCAAGTGAAGATAAAAATATAATGTTGACTTTCCATTATTATGAGCCTTACTTGTTGACTCACTATCATGCTAGTTGGACAGACTTTGCCAATCTTAATTTACCGTTGAATTATCCGGGACTTTTGGTCAGAGATGAAGATTTCAATAATCTTCCTGCCGATCAACAGGAGATTGTGCGTCCCTATAAACAGGAATATACCCGTGAATCTATTTTGAATAACATCAATGTGGCTGTTACGGCTGCTCGGGCAAAGGGAGTGAAATTGTATTGTGGTGAATTTGGTTGCCTGCCTTATTCTAATCTGACTTCACGTTATGCGTGGTATCGTGATTTAGTTTCTATTTTTAATGAGACCGAGATTTCGTATGGTGTATGGGAATACAATGCGATCTTTGGTTTCTGTACTCCTGACGGAGGATTGAAGGATGCCACTTTAGTCGATATATTGTTAGGGAGAGAAGGAGCGGAACTGACTACCATCTATACTGTTGAGGCAGAGGATTGTGAAAAAGGCGGAGGTACTATGATTATAGAAGACAACGCTGCGGCTTCAGGAGGAAAACATGTGAATCATTTTTGGGGAGATTCTAATTTAAAATTTGATGTGACTGTTGAAGAGGCGGGAGTTTATTATTTGAAGATTCGTTATGTTTGTGGTACTGACGTGTGGATTTACTCCCAAGTGAATGGCGGGGTGAAGCAAATGATACCTTGTCCGAACTCCGGAGGTTGGTGGAGTGAATTTACAGATGCAAAGACTGTCGTAAATCTTTCGGCTGGTAAAAACACAATATCTTTCACTCCGGAACCAACGGGAAGTCCTATCCTTGATAAATTTGAGGTTTGTAAAATAAAGAAGTAAGTAGGTATATGGCAAAATATATATTTCTGTTTTTTCTATGGATAGCTGGCTTCGCTTATGGGTGTGGAGATTCGGAGACATCTGTTAATGATGATATCCCTGTGAGTAAGGCTCCTACTTCAATAAAATTGCCTCATTTGATTAGTGATAACATGGTATTGCAGCAAAACTCAAAAGTAATTTTGTGGGGAGAAGCTACACCTAAATGTACAGTTACAATATCAGCTTCTTGGATAAAGCAGGATATAGTAGTGAATGTTGATGGTAAAGGGCAATGGCAGGCGTCTATTATGACGCCTGCCGGTGGTCCTGAAACGCAGACACTTTCGTTTGATGATGGCGCTTCCGCCCCATTAATCGTACGGAATATATTGATCGGGGAAGTTTGGATATGTTCCGGACAGTCGAATATGGAGATGCCTTTAGGAGGCTGGGAGGGATGTCCTGTAGATAATATGGAAGAGGCTGTGACAAATGCTGATAAACATTCGGAAATTCGTATGTTGACGGTTGAACGTAACAGTGCAACTGTGTCCCAAAATGAATTGAAAGGAGACTGGCTGGTTGCTTCTTCCGGACAAGTAAAAAGATTTAGTGCTGTTGCTTATTATTTTGCATTGGAGCTACAGGAGAAGTTGAATGTTCCTGTTGGACTGGTGGTTGCTGCCTGGGGTGGTTCTGATATAGAATCATGGCTACCCGGTGGAGATAAATATAATGGTATGCTTTATCCATGCCATAAGTATGCAGCTAAAGGATTTCTGTGGTATCAAGGAGAATCGAATGTCTGGAAATGGTATGAATATCAGAAGAATATGAAAGAGTTGGTAAAATCGTGGCGTTCATTGTGGGAAGGCTCTTTGGGGACGGGTGAAAATATGCCTTTTTATTATGCCGAGATAGCACCGTATGCTTTGCCGGAAGATAATGGAGCCACAGGAATTGTTTCTGCTCTTTTGCGTGAGGTCCAATATGAAGTTCAGAAAGAGATTATGCCGGCTGGTATGGTTTGTACAAATGATTTGGTTGCATTATTAGAGGAGAATCAGATACATCCGGCAAATAAAAAAGGAGTAGGTATGCGTCTGGCACATTTGGCTTTGAACCAAACTTACGAGCATGGTGAAATAATCTCCGCCAGTCCTTCTTTTGAGGGAATGTGTATGGAGGATGGTAGAGTTCTACTAACTTTTAAAAATGTAGGTGGTGGCTGGATGGACATTGATAAGAATAGTGTGCTTCAAAATTTCGAGCTGTCAGATGGAAAAACACTGGTCGATGGATGTTATGTTTTCTATCCGGCATCGGATATATCATTTGGGGATGGTGATGTAGTCACAGTCTCTTCAGATAAGGTTGCTGCTCCTAAGTATATCCGTTATTGTTTCCGTAATTTTATGTTGGGATATATGCGAAACAAGGCGGGGTTACCCTTGATTCCTTTTAGGGGTGAGAGCAATATCGGAGGGACTTATATGGTTGAGGTCGAAAGTGGAACTTCAAGTGGCACATCAGTGGCTTTGAGCGATAATCCGTATGCTTCAGGCGAGCGACTTCTTACTAATTTTTATGGAGATGCACGTTTGAACTTGAATTTAGTGGTAGAAGAGGAAGGCTTATATGAATTGAGTGTCTACTATATGAGTGAGGTGGATGCTGCCGTCCGGATTCAAGTAAATGGAGGAGTACAACAGAATCTGAATTGTTCTGCATCCGGTAGTTGGTGGAATAAGTTACAATGTGCAGGAATGACAGTGACACTATTAAAAGGGGAAAATACTATCGTGATAACTCCGGAAGCCAATGGAGGACCTAACCTGGATAAAGTAAATGTTGTAAAGATAGAAAGAAAATGATGAATCAGATTGTTCGAATGAGAGTTACAGTATTATTAATTATAGTTGCGGTGATGTGGACTAACCATACAATATGGGGAAATGTCCGGATGGAGAGTCTACAGTCAAATTTCGAAATTACGAGGGGAGTGAATATTAGCCACTGGCTTTCTCAAAGTAAAGATAGGGGTGAGTTGCGGAAAAGTAAGTTTGGCAGGGACGAAGTAGCTTTTCTTAAAAAGATGGGATTTGATCATTTACGTTTGCCGGTTGATGAAGAACAGTTATTTACTCCTTCAGGGGATATAGATACAGAAACGATGGGATTGATACATCAGGCAATTAGTTGGTGCCGTGAGTTTCAAATGCGGATAATTGTTGATTTTCATATTCTTCGTTCTCATCATTTTGGTAACAATGAGAGACCTCTATGGACAGATCCCATTGAACAGGACAAGTTTATTCATTTGTGGAAACTTATAAATAGGGAATTGGAAAAGTATCCGGAGAGTTTACTGGCATATGAATTATTGAATGAGCCGGTAGCTCCGGAAAATGGGGTTTGGAATGAACTGGCAAAGCGCCTGATAAAGGAGTTACGGGAAGTAGCATCCAAGCGTATGCTTATATTAGGATCTAATTCTTATAATAGTGTTAATACGATAAAAGATTTGCAGATACCTAAGGGTGATCGTAATATCATGTTGACATTCCATTGTTATGAGCCTTATCTATTGACCCATTATCGTGCGTCGTGGACAGACTTTGCCAAACTTGATATCGCATTGACATATCCAGGTGATTTAATTAATGAAAAGGATTTTGAGAAATTGTCTGATGAAGAGAAAAAGATTGTTGCTCCTTATAAAAGAATGTATAGTAAAAGGACCATTGCCCATGAAATAGAACAGGCATTAAAAGTGGCTAAAGAAAATGGAGTAAGATTATATTGTGGAGAATTCGGCTGTCTACCGTTTGGAAACCATGCTTCACGTTATAACTGGTACAGAGATTTAATCTCCATATTTCAGAAAAAGAAAGTTGCTTATGCATGCTGGGATTACAAATCTATTTTTGGTTTTTGTAACACGGATAAAACCATAAAAGATGGTGTTCTTCTCGCTATTCTGCAAGGTAAGGATATTAGGGATTGGGAACAAAAAAGTTTGATTGAGGCAGAGAAATGCGAAATGATTGGAAGCTCTCTTTCTATTATTGCCAACCCTTATGCTTCAAATGGTGAGGTGGTGAAGGATTTCTTTGGTAATTGTAGTTTGATCTTTAATGTCGTTACTGAAAATGCTGGTGAGTACTTATTTAAGATACGCTATACGAGCGGAGAAGATGTGGGTCTTAATTTGCAAATAGGGAATTCACGTCAGGTAATCCGTTGTCCGAATACAGGTGGTTGGTATGATAAATTTGAAGAAACAGAAATCTATATCAATTTACCCAAAGGACAAAGTGTCTTGTGTATTACTCCGGGAATGAATGGAGGACCTATTTTGGATAAATTTGAACTGTTTAAAGAAGTCACTGATTAGAAGTAAGGTAATTAATTAAAGAATTCATGTCAATGATGAGAAGAATGAAAAGATGTTGTCTTTTAGTTATATATAATATATTATTAATACCGACTCTGTTATCACAGAATCATTACGAGAATGAAATGGACTGTTTCATTACCGACTTAATGGAGCGGATGACTCTCCGTGAGAAACTCGGACAACTGAACCTGCCTTCGGGCGGTGATCTCGTGACAGGTTCGGTGATGAACGGTGAACTTAGCGATATGATTCGCAAACAGGAAATAGGTGGCTTCTTCAATGTCAAGGGGATCCAGAAAATTAGTGCCCTGCAACACCTTGCGGTAGAAGAAAGTCGGTTGAAAATACCTCTACTTGTAGGTGCAGACGTTATCCACGGTTA